>JBGUGY010000068.1:0-2869 GCA_045111775.1 Bacteroidaceae bacterium
TTGTACAATCGCACTTACTGTCGATACATTGCTTATCATCGGTGCATACTCATTGTGCTGGGGCTGGATGCCATTCTCTCTCGAGATTGACCAGACATTCATCGGTGCAATCCTTACTGCAATCGGTTACTCAATCAACGATAAGGTGGTTATCTTCGACCGTATCCGTGAGAGCTTCGGCTTGCATCCAAAAGAGGATCGTCAGACATTGTTTAACAACGCATTGAACACAACTCTTGCACGTACTATCAATACATCTGTTTCTACATTGATTGTATTGCTCTGTATCTTCATCCTTGGTGGTGAGAGCATCAGAAGCTTTGCATTCGCAATGATTCTGGGTGTTGTTATCGGTACATGCTCATCATTGTTCGTCGCAGCTCCTACTGCATACCTCGTAATGGGTAAGCGCATCAAGGAGACTGACGCTGAAGCAATCAAAGAGATTTAAACATTAAATAAAAGCCTCTTCCGGCTTTGCAAAGAGTCGGGAGAGGTTTCTACCAGCCCTTGTAGTTCAACGGATAGAATAGAAGTTTCCTAAACTTTAGATAGGGGTTCGATTCCCCTCGAGGGTACAAAAGGCAGATTGAAAACCGTTCGGTTTTCGGTCTGCCTTTTTGTTTGACAGACTTTCAATATTGGCAAGAATCGTTATGTCTTCTGTTAAAATCTGTTAAATAAGAGATTTTATAGACGAAATCAGTAATTCTGAGATTAAACTATGTTGTAAATATAATTTACTTTTTTGTCTAAATATAATCGGATATTGTATGTTTTACAATAAGAAGTTTGCCGTAGAGGTTGTGCGATTCTTTTTTTTTCTTATTTTTGCGACTCGAAATATGTTTTATTAGGAGAGTAATATTATCAGTAACAATGAAAAGAGTTTTAATTCTACTATTTTTGGTAGAAGCCGCAATAAATAATATTGTGGCGGGTAATGTGAGGGGAAAGGTAGTAGACAAGGCTAAGCAACCGATAGAGTTCGTAAATCTTAGCGTTTACAAAAAAGGACAGAAGAATCTCATAAAGGGTACAATCTCAGACCTTGAAGGTCATTTCAACATCGACGGATTGGGCGACGGAACATACACCCTTAGTGTTTCGTACATGGGATATGTAAGCGTGAACCGCGATTTCACTCTGTCTGCACAGAACAACCATAGCGTAAACCTTCACAGCATCATTCTGCAAGAAGACAGCAAGACATTGCAAGAGGTAAATGTTGTGGCACAGAAGAGTTCGATGAAACTCGACATCGACAAGAAGGTCTTCAATCTCGACCAGAACCTTGCGGCCGTTGGTGGCTCTGCAAGCGAGGCGTTGGAGACAATTCCGTCTGTCGAAGTAGATTCGGAAGGTAACGTGTCGCTGCGCGGAAGCCAGAGCGTTACAATCTGGATTAACGGCAAGGCGCAGGGAATGACCAGCGACAACCGTGGCGACATCCTTCAGCAGATGCCGGCTGAGAGCATTGAGAAGATTGAGGTCATCACAAATCCATCGTCAAAGTATAGTCCAGAGGGTAGTGCCGGAATCATCAACATTATTCTGAAGCGCGACCGCAAAGCCGGATATTACGGCGGCGTAAAGGCAAGCGGCCTGAGCACGGGCGGCGGCCGTCTGGGAGCAAACATCAACTACAGCAGCGGCGTGTTCGATGCTTATGCGAATGTTGGCTACGGACATCGCGTTCACAAGAACGGAACAGTTTCAAACCGTACATATCTTGATGGTAACGGCAATCAGACAGGTTTCCTTAATTCAGACTCGAAAGGAAAGAACATCGGCAACAACGTCTTCATGCGTGCCGGATTCACTTGGCATTTCACTAAGAAAGACGATATCAGCTTCGGTTATATGGGAATGTTCGGTCATGGCCATCGCCGCACCAACATTGACTATATCGGAAGCGAGTACACTCGCGACCGCTTCACTCACAACATAAGCGATATGAACATGAATCATTTCGATTTTGGCTATCGCCACGAGTGGAAGACAAGCCACACGCTCGATTTCAACGTGAGCCGCAGCGGTTTCAACTCTGATATGGAAACTTCGTATACTCAGAATACGCAGTTCGTAGGCGGCGATAAGGTTAGTAGCCTTCAGTCTCAGGACACAAAGATAAATCCAAAGAGCTGGGAGATAAAACTCGACTACGAACAGCCGATAGGAAGCGCTGGCAAGATTGAGGCTGGATACAACGGTCGTCTTTCGAAAGAGAACAGCCCTGTGTTTACATACGCAGATTTGGCAAAGACCGACATCATCAAGAGTCTTTACAACCGATTCGTCTACAATCAGGACATACATGCCGTATATGCAAACTTCCAGAGCCGCATAGGCGAGAAGTTCGGCTATCAGCTTGGCTTGAGAGGCGAGTATTGGAAGGTTGATGCAGAGAGCCGAAGCTACGAGCAGGAGTTCCAGAATGTTGAGCCTACACGATTCAAGAAAGACTATTTCGCGTTGTTCCCAACGGCATTCTTGAGCTATCAGCTGCCGCACAATCAGGAGTTGCAGGTTAATTACACTCGCCGTCTGAGTCGTCCTTGGGGCGGACAGATGAACTCGTTCAAGAACATCAGCGACTCTACAAACATTTCTTATGGAAATCCGCAGCTTACTCCGGAGTACACAAATTCGTTCGAGCTGAACTACATCAAGAACTGGGAGGCTCACACGCTGTCGTTCTCGGGATATTATCGCCCAACAACCGATGTCATCCAGAACATCAGCTACGTTCTCGACGGAATCAGATACTCAACAAACGAGAACATCGCCAAGTCGCTGAGTTCGGGAGTTGAAATCATAAGCAAGAACAAACTGTTCAAGATTCTCGATCTTACTACAACGCTGAACT
>JBGUGY010000069.1:0-7114 GCA_045111775.1 Bacteroidaceae bacterium
ATGCTTGGTCGAGCGCAACGGGGTCGAGCGAGGCAAGGATTCCGTAGTCGGCAATGAGTGGCGGTGCCGGATTTCCGTTGCAGTCGCAGTCAATGCTCATTTTGTACATAACGCTTATGTAGATGATTTTCTGTCCGTTGTCGAAGAAGTTGTGAACGCCTTGTGCCGCCGCAGCCATCGATTCCAGAAAGCCGTCTTGATTCTGAACGTGGCTCCACATAATGCCAACATCGTCGGTATATCCGGCGGTGTGGATATATGCCTTGCCCGACGATGATGCCACGCCAATCGAAGCGTTCTTCAGCACTCCGCCCAGACCGCCCATCTGATGACCTTTGAAGTGGGCGAGATTTATCATGAAATCGTAGTTTTTCAGATGGCTGCCAACGATGTCGTATTTGATGTGGGTTGTGTCCTGAACGGCAATCTTCATGCAGCCTTCCTCGTCCATTATATCTACCTTTGCAACCTTTGTAAAACCATGTTGCTTGATTGTTTTCCAATGCTTGTCGGTTGTGTTTCGCGTTCCGCCGTAGGCTGTGTTGCATTCAACAATTGTGCCGTTAACCTCGTCGAGCAGCGGTTTTATGAATTGTGGTCGGAGATATCCGGTCTTTTCCGATTCGCCGGTGCTGATTTTCACAGCCACCCTGCCTTCAGCCTTTCTGCCAACGGCTTGGTAGATTCTGACGAGCGATTCGGGCGAGAGGTCGCGCGTAACGTACACTTTGCTCTGCGCCCATGTTGCTGATGCAACGAGCATCGAGCCGATGATGATAGAAAAAATTCTTTTCATAGTTGTTTTTTTGAAAACAGAAAATCCCTTATCTGCCGACTTTTTCTGATTCTTCAGCCAGCAGAATAAGGGAAGGCTTTTATTTTGTGATTATGTTTGTGATGTCCTCAACAATCTGTTCGTCGAGCAGACGGTTGTCTGCCAAAAGTTTCTGAGCGTCGAAGCGGTCGTACAAATCCTTCTTTATTCCGCCCACCATCACCTTCATGTCCGAAGTGCCGTAGTAAGCCGCTATTCTCTCGCCAAATCCGCCGTCCTTACTGCCGTCTTCGAGAGTTACGACAAGCTTGTGGTCGGCTTTCAGGGCGTCGAGCGTCTTGGCATCGATGCCCGACAGATAGCGCGGATTGATAAGTGTTGCGTCAATGCCCTTGTCTGCCAGAAGTCTAACTACGTTTTCGCCTTTCTGATAGAAAGAGCCGGCAGCAATAACCGCCACCTCCGAGCCTTTCTTCGTAATTTTGTATTCTGGTTCGAACGAAAATTCAACAGGCTGAGGCTCGCTTGTGTGGTTCACGCCGTTGGTTGGCACTCTCAGCGCAACCGGCATCTTGTCTTGCTTTATTGCCCACCGAAGCATGGCAAAATACTCCTCGCAGGTTGTTGGGGCAAGATAGAGCAAGTTTGGAATGCTTGTAAGCATCGGAATATCGAACAGACAGATGTGCGTGATGTCGTTCATCGAGTTCACGCCACCGCCAACCACGTTTATCACGGCTGGGTTTGAGTTGATGCAGAGGTCTTGCGCAATCTGGTCGTATGTTCGCTGAATGAAGGTAGAATAGACTGTCCAAACCGGATGAAGTCCGCCCTTTGCCATTCCGCTAATCATCGCTACGGCCTGTTCCTCGGCAATGCCCATGTCTATGTGCTGTTTGCCTGCCTTCAGTCTCTTTTCCGGGCCGAATCCTGCGGCGGCTGGAGTTCCGGCGGTTACGGCAATAAGAGTTTTGTCGTTCTGCATCTCGCCAAGCATCCAGTTAGAGAAAAGTTCTTCGTAGCTCTCGCCGCTGTAAGGAAACAGACTCTCGCCAGTCTCGATGTTGAACGGCATTCCCCAGTGCCACTGTTCCTTGTGCTCAACGGCTGGTGCGAAGCCTCGACCCTTCTCGGTGTGAATGTGGACGACTGTCGGAACTTTCGTTCCTTTAACGCTCTTGAAAACCTCGATGAGTTTTTCAACATCGTTTCCTTCTTCAAGATATTTGTAGTCGAATCCCCACGCCTTGAACCAGTTGTGCTCGCATAGTCCGTTGCTCTGGCGTAGCGCGCTAAGATTCTTGTATATGCCACCGTGATTTTCGGCAATGCTCATCTCGTTGTCGTTTACCACGATGATGATGCCTGTGCCAAGTTCGGATGCCGTGTCGAGACCTTCGAAAGCCTCGCCGCCGCTCAAAGAGCCGTCGCCAATGATGGCTATGATGTTCTCGTCAGTTCCGTTGATGTCGCGCGCCTTCTGCAAGCCTGTGGCAAGTGATATGGATGTTGAAGTATGGCCAACCTCAAAATTGTCGTAGACAGGACTTTCGGCTGGCGATGAATATCCGCTGATGGCGTTCATGTCGTCAACATCGCCAAGAAATCCGCTGGCGCGCCCCGTAAGAACCTTGTGAGGATAACTCTGGTGACTCACGTCGAACACAAACTTGTCCTTCGGAGCGTCGAAAACGTAGTGCAGAGCCACTGTTGCCTCTACGAATCCGAGGTTCGGACCAATGTGACCGCCGTGCTTGCTCACGCGGTTGAGTACTGCTTGTCGTGTCTCGTCTGCTACCTGATTCAATTTGCTGATGCTCAGATTCTTCAAGTCGGCAGGCGACTTTATTTTCTCGATAATCATATTTAATGTTTTTTGTGTGTTTCTAACTAACTTTCTTGAATTCGCTCGGAGTCATTCCTGTGTATCTTTTGAAGAAACGGACGAAGTGCTGCGGATATTCAAATCCCAGTCGGGTGCTTATTTGCGTAACCGTCATGAGGTCGCTGCTAAGATATTCTTTCGCTGCCGAAAGTATTCTGCTGCTGATGAAATCCTTGGCGGTGCGTCCGGTCTCTGTCTTTACCAACTCGCCGAAATATCCGGTCGACAAATTACATTTGTCGGCAAAGTAGGCAACCGTCGGAAGTCCGTTCTTCTCGGCAGATGTCTGGATGTATTCTTTCAGGAGTTGCTCGAATTTCTGCACCACCGAGTGGTTAATCTCCTCGCGCGTGATGAACTGGCGGTCGTAGAATCGCAGACAGTAGTTTAGCAGAAGTTCGATGTTGCTTACAATGAGTTCGCGCGTGTGCTTGTCGATGGCGTGATTGAGTTCCTGCTGAATCATGCCGAGTACTCCGCGGAAGATTTCGACCTCGGCGGCAGACAGATGCAGAGCCTCGCTGCTTGTGTACGAGAAGAACTCGTAGCGCGAGATGTGCTTTCCGAGGTTGGTGCGTGCCAGAAAATCGGGGTGGAAAATCAGCCCTGTCCACTTTGGAACGATGTTGCTGTTCTGCTCAACGTGAATAACTTGTCCCGGCTCGAACGAGGTGACTGTCATCTCGTCGAAGTCGTACTTTGTGCGGCCGTAAGACAGCTTGCAGCCTTTGTTCTCTTTCAAGAATATCATGTACAATCCGCATCGCATCGTCATTTCTTCCTGAACGTACGGCTTGTCCATTCGCACAACGCTCACCAGCGGATGCAGAGTCTCGAATCCGTAGTAATCGTTGTATTTCTGTACCGAGTCGAAATAAACTTCTTTCATTGTGCGATGATTTTTTAGTTGGTTTATGTCATCTGCTCAAAGACTCGGACACCGGGCTTTTTTACGACCAAAAGAGTGCAGAAGAGTATGAGCGACGAATGTTTCTTCTTTTTTCTTCTGCAAAAGTAAGGTTATATCGGTAAAGCGGCTATACCCGTATTTCGGTAAAAGTTACCAAATTTACGGAACGGATTAAAGTTCGGTTCGTGTGGTAACCGTTCCGTCAAGTTCCTGAATGCGAGTAATGTCGAAGCAGATGTTCTTCTCGCTGTAATATTGGCTCGTTTCCTTCAGTTTGAAGATTACCTCGGGCGATTTGCCTTTGGTGTTTATGCTGTGCGATGTCGGAGTGTCGAGTTCGAGATGCAGTTTCATGAAATCCTTGGCGTCGCTTATCGATGTTGTCTGGAACGGCTTGTCCTTAGAGCCTTCGCCCGTTACGGCAATGGTGCTGAGTATGCGTTTCAGAACAACTCTGTAATGCTTTTTGTCTATGCTGGCATACGAGCTAACGTCTTTCTTTTCCTTCTCCATCTTCTGAATGGTGCTGACGATGGCATCTATTGCCGAGAGGTTCAGCGGATTGGTTTCCAAAACCTTCTGTGCCATGGTAATGGTCCTGTCGTTTT
Organism: Bacteroidaceae bacterium; assembly: GCA_045111775.1. Lineage (GTDB taxonomy): Bacteria > Bacteroidota > Bacteroidia > Bacteroidales > Bacteroidaceae > Ga6A1. The sequence goes on from JBGUGY010000069.1 coordinate 4,179, forward strand.
CGCCGCGGTCGCGTGCAAGCATCATGTCGTTGAAGACGGCCATCTCCTGACTTTTGCTGATGTACGACTGTCCGCAGTAGGCAAGAACCTTTTGCTGTAGCGTCATTGTATTGTCCAGTTCCTTGGCGGTGAGTTTCTTTACCAGATTCTTTATGCTGTCGGGCTTCTGTGCGGCAATAGCCTCGACCTCCTTCCAGTTTACAGAAACGATGTCGATTTGCGCATTTGCGTTTATGCTGACGAATACGGATACAATCAATGCGAAGATTATGCTTTTTTTCATATTCGTATTTTTGTTAGAGTGGTTTTTGATGATATAGATAAACGTAAAAATAAAGTGCTTCTATGGTGTTTCGTGCAAGTGATTTACCTAAAAAACATAAAGTAAGCGACTAATAATGCTTGCAGAATGATTATTGCCGGAATGCCGTATTTAAACTGTTTGTGCAGCGTTTTGTGATGCCATATTTTCATTCCCAGCCAAGCTCCGATGCTTCCGCCTGCCAAGGCAAGCAAGATGAGGGTTGCCTCGGAAACGCGGCTCCATTGCTGTTTTGCCTTCAGTTTGTCTATTCCGTATATGATGAATGTTAGTATGTTAAATGCTAACAAAGCGTAAAGTACGTATCGCATATTTACCTGTTTTTTATGATATTACTGCGCAAAGATAATGATTTGTGCAAACTAAACGAATTTCGGAGGATGTTTTTTTCATTTTTTTACTCGTCATTCCGTTCTTTTTCGTGTTTTACATTTTCATCCACATCGCCCGTTCTTCGGGACTTAGTTTTTCGATGGCGTATCTCAGTGTTGTGCGAGGCATTGTGTCGATGTGCTGGCGCAGAAAATCGCGCAGAATGTCGGTTCCGCATCGCTTACCCATCTCCCTGAGCATCCATCCAACGACTTTGTGTATAAGGTCGTGCTTGTGGTGCAGAAGCATCTCGGCATATCTTATGCAGAAAAAAGGATTGCCCTTTGCTGATGTCCACCAAGTACAAACCATTGCAATGCGCTGCTGCCACAGATGATTGCTGTTTGCCAGATTGTCGAGCGTGCCTATTTTGTAGCCGTCGTCGCCAAGATTCGATTTCACCGTTAGCCACTGACCGATGATTTTCGGTGCAGTGAGGTCTACTAAATCCCAGTTGTTGATGAAGTTGGTGTGGGCAAGATACATCTGCACAATCTCGTCGCGTGTGGATGTGGCTTCGTCGCTGTCGACAACTTTTTTCTTGCAGGCAGCTTCAAAGCGGTCTACAAGAATCAGCAAGCCGCAGAGACGCACCTCGTGCCACTTGTTTTTCAGAAGAGTGGGCACTTCGCTCATTGGCAGACTCTTGCATTCTTTCACAACCTTTCTTGTTTGCGGAGTCTTGATTCCCAGAAACTCGTCGCCCTCGCCATATTCGCCCTTCGCCGTTCTGAAAAATCGCATCAGAACGGTGCGCTGGTCGCTGTCGAGCATCGACTCCATGGTTTCGATTACATCTTCGGCTTTCATTTTAGTCAGATATTTTGAATGGCGGCAAGATAGTTTTTCATATTTCCTGCCTTCATAATTTTTTTGTGCGCTTTCTTGCCCAGTTCAGGCTCCATGTATTCCCAGAAAGTGCGGATTTTGTTCAGGCATTGAGCCTCGCCCGGAATTATCCTCTCGTAATGAGCCAGAAGTGCCGAATGCATCTTTTTGATTGTGGCGATGCGTGCCGATGGTGGCATCTCCTCGCCGTTGCGATATTCGAGGGCGAGGGTAGGGCGGGCAAGCAGTCCGCGCCCAATCATTATGCCTTTCAGATTCGGGAATGATTGTTCTATCCGATTGATGTCATCGATGTTGCAGATGTCGCCGTTGTAAACGAGCGGATGCTCGCACTGGGCAGCGAAATCGGCAAAGCTCTGCAAATCAACTTCGCCCTTGTATTGCTGCGACGCAATGCGAGGGTGAAGCGTGATGTGCGAAAGATGAGCCTTGTTCAGCAGCGGAAGAACTTCTTTCCACTCGTCCTTGCCGTCGAGTCCAAGGCGCATCTTTACTGAAAATTCGATATTATCGTACTCCTCTGCCACCGCCAGAATCTCGGCTATCTTCTGCGGATTGGGCAGAAGTCCCGCGCCGCGTCCGTGCCTTGTCTGCAACGGAAAGGGACAGCCCATGTTTATGTCGGCACGGCGATATCCATTCTCGGCAATCGCGCTGAGAGTAAGCCGCATCTCCTGCGCCGACGATGCTATGACTTGCGGAACGACGTTCACGCCTTCGTTAAACTCGGCACGGATGTCGCGCAAGTCCTTCGGACGGATTTTTCCGTTCTCGACTCTAATAAATGGTGTGTAATAGGCATCGATGCCGCCTACAATTGTGTTGTGAATGCGGCGGTAGGCATCTTCGGTAAAGCCTTGCAGCGGAGCAAAATAAATCTTCATCTCTGTTTATTTTGAAACAATGGCATCGGCAAGAGCTTCGAGCTGTGCCACGTTCTCTTCTTTCATGCTGCTGCGTAGGCTTACAACAGGTTCAACGATTTCTACATCCTTCAATCCTTCGAGCATTCCGCGCATAACCTTGGCAGCCTGTGGAGCCCATGTGCCGTTCTCGATGAGTCCGACCTTGCGGCGCTGGAAGCCCTTGATTGACAGCTTGTGAAGGAAGTTATGCATTGGAGGGAAGATTCCGCCGTCGTAGGTTGCGCATGCAAGCACGAGCGCGCCCATGCGGAAGGCATCCTCGATTGCCTCTGCCATGTCGTCGCGCGAGAGGTCGGTAACTGCAACCTTTGCTGCGCCTTTGGCTTTCAGCATCTCGGCAATCTTGTTTGCTGCAACGGCTGTGTTTCCGTGTATTGATGCGTATGCAACCAGCACTCCGCCCGGAGTCTCAACATCGTATGCACTCCATATTGTGTAAAGTCTGAGAGCCTCGGCAAGCTTCTCGC
>JBGUGY010000070.1:0-4206 GCA_045111775.1 Bacteroidaceae bacterium
TATGCCACACCGCAACACATCAACACTATAAATAAAATTGCTTCTCTCATAGTTTCGTTTAAAATTTCACGAAGTTATTATTTGCATTTGAGGGTTGGCATTGCTCATAGCGTCATCCTCACAGCATTATGTTTTTACGGCTGTAAATATACAAACTTTTTCTCGGCAGAAATCTATTTTTGACAATATTTTGAAAAACGAGGGCGGAAAAAGAGTTGCCATACAGTCAAGCCAAACAAGGTGGGAATTGTTTTACATCTATAGTTTTGATAAGTTTGGCAGATTATTTACTTTTGCATCTGCAATTTTACTGCAATACCACAAAATATATGAACCGCATATTTGCACTTGTTTTCTTTTTGTTTTCTGTCAACATTTATGCACAAACAATGTTGCCCGAAACCATTCGTCCCGACAGTTTGTCAATGATTTCGTTTTGTCAGAAGAATGACTCGACAATAGCCATGAATCTTGTCATAAACCACCACACGCATACCGAAGAATATCAATTAACAGACGGAATTTCTTTCAGCGAATATGCTCCAAGATTTCTCGGAAGATATCAAAACAGTCTGATTTTCATTAACGGAAAAGGACAGCATTACAGACTGCTCACCGTATTTACACTCGTTGGCGAAATAATCGTAAAAGACTTGTACGAAAATGAGTTGGAAATAAACAGAAACAGAGCAGACGAAAGCTATCTGTTCTTTTATCAAGGTTCGCCAATAAAAATCGTCACCTCGACAGACGGCAAAGTTAAATTTAAGCAACTAAATCCAAAGCATAAGACGAATCTCGCATCAGACAAAATCGATTACATTTCTTGCAGCAATAAGGGTTTCGAACTTGTTCTAACAAACGGGGAAACCTTGAAAGTGAAATAAGCCAACACAGCAAAAGCCATCACCTCTTCGGCTTCTTGGCAAGCCTGTAGCCGATGCTGAGCATCGCATAATGCGGAATGCTGTTGTAATACGTTTCCACCCTACTTTGTGCATTCACGCTGTATGAGCGAGCCGACAACTGATGAAGGATGTCATACAATTCAACCTTGGCTGTCATCGCGCCCTTTAACAACGGACGAGACACAAAAGCATTCCACACCCAATCGTTAGTGTTCATCTGCGCCCTGTCATAGCCACGCTGTGAGTAAAGATTTATATCTGTCCCGACGGTTAACTTGACTAAAGGAATGGCATATTGTGCATTAAAGCCAAATTGGTAATCACACACATTCATATCTCGCAGCCCATATTCTTCTTCGTGACTAAAATTGCCAGAGAACTTGGCTGTAAATCCTGCGGAGAACACGTCTTTACGATAACTCAGTTTAGCCACAGCTTTCGGCTTAAATGTATTCACACGGCTCAGTTCGTTGTCTGCCCCATTGTAGGCTATGTCATAATCAACGCTATGCGTATAGCCAGTTTCTGCGTTTACATCGTAATGCCAATATCTACGATTGCCAACAGAACCATTCATTCCAAACGACAAGACAGTCTTCCAGTTTCCATTCACGTTGTCTTCGACTGATGTGTACGCTCCTGTAGTAGTGTCGTAACTTATCCGACTGCCCCACGCTCTGTTAAGAGTTACGAGATTGTATTTCAGCCACCATGACGGCTTGCCACCACCCGGTTTCATGTCAAGCTTCATCTCTATCGTATTCTTCTGCTGCGACTTCAGCAACGGATTGTTCAGTCGTCTGTTTAGCGCGTTGGTGTTGTCATTCAATGGCATCAACGCCGAAAAAGCCGGATAAGAGCAGACCGAATAACATTTCATCTCAAGCGTATTTCTGCCCCACTTATGGCGCAGACTGAGATTCTGATTCAGCGCATCGTAATGGCGGTGTGCCAAGGTGTCAAGGTTCGCATTCTGATATCTGATGCGCTCACGCGTATAAGTGTGCCTTACGGATATATGCACCGATGTATTCTTCCATTGATATCCAAAGTCGATATTATTACTAATGCCTTTTCCAAGTGAGAAATAGTCGTAAGAATTGTTTCTGTCAAAAATCAACTGCAAATAATCGACTGAAGACGGAACCTGCATTTCGCTCGGATTCTGTCCGTCACTCAGATAAAGGCGGAAGAAATCATTGTCACGTCCATTACCACTCTGCTCATATTCTATTGAGTACAAAAGAGTAATACGCTGAGAAAGGATATATCGGTGTTCTGTTCCAATGCTGTATTTGTAACTTCTCATCGAGTTGTCCCTATAGTCGTTCCGCCCGTCGGTCAAGCCTGTATTCTGATACCGAATATCATGCTTTACATAATTTTTGTCACGCCACTGGTTCGAGAACGAATAGTTGGCATTTACCGTCAGTTTGTATGGCGAATTAAAGTTGAAGCTCCACCCGAAATAACCGTTACCGTAAAGTCGGCGTCTGTCCGACTGAGACTCATATCTGTCGGAGTTTATGAGCTGTGAGCGATATGTAGAGTCTGATGATGAGAAGGTGCTTTTGCCCGAAGAATATACAAGTTTGAGATTAGACGCAATAGCCGACTTACGGAATTTTGCATTTAAGCGTGTGTTGTCTGTCAGCATAAAATCCTTTCGGTTGCTGGCAGATGCTTTTCCGCCAAAGATATTGCCTTCTGAAGCGAAAAGTTCGGAGTTCTGCTGTGAACGGATGTCATCGTCAGACCACTCTGCAACAACAGACTGGTCGACGGAAAATGTCTTCCGTGCATTATTCAGATTAAGATTCAGTCCTGCCTGTTTTGTAGAAACTACACCTCGTGTTTGCTTTGCCGGCGACCAGTCGCCATCGCTGCCCGGGGTGCGGTTTTCGTTCACATTGTTAAGATTACCATAGGCAGCGATACGCGAATAATCATCGTACCTCAGTCCAAACATCTTGGTCTTCCAGCGGTCGTGTGTTCCCAAGCCAGCCTCAGCATTTACAATGCCTCCTATTGCATACTCGCGTTTCATAACGACATCGAGCACAAAATCCTTTCCATCGTCGGTTAACGGCTTAGTCAGGGCAAAAGGCGGGTCTTTGTGGTAAACCTGCAATTCCTTTACTACAAAATAAGGCAGATTCTCCAGAATAACCTTGTTGTTACCCTTGAAAAAATCGTTGCCGTTGAGAGTTATATAGTCAAGTCGTTTTCCATTGATATAGACATCTCCATTCGCTTTCATTTCAGCTCCGGGCAACTGACGCACAAGAGCATCGAGCATTGCTCCTTCGGGGATATTGAACGCCTGCGCATCGTAAACAATGGTATCTCCCCGATATGCAACCTGAAGGCGCGTAGCTCTGACAACAACCTCGTCGAGTCCTATAGAGCGCATACCATCTGCAGCAGTGACAAGTCTTTTCAGTTTCACGGCAGGAAAACCATATCCGGGTGCAGGCTTGGCAAAGTCGAAATAATGCCTTTGTACCGCCGTATTATAGCCGGGATATTCAACACGCACCATATATTCACCCGGAGACTTTGGAATATAGAATGTGTAGAACGAATTGCCTTGATAGACCTTGCACGTTGCAGTATCTATTGCCACAGAATCTTTGTTGAGCAAAGTAACGAATGCCGGCAATCCGACATTTGTAAATGAGTCGGACACATCGCCCCAGACTCGCACTTCCGACCGTCTCTGAGCATTTACGGATATAGAAACAGACAGCAGCAAAAAGAATATCGCAACACACGCTTTCATTCAACAAACAGAGAATTTAATATTTTACATTACACACGTTTTTCATAACGTCCAAAAACAGTTTTTATTTTACATTTTAATTGAATTATTTTCCTTTTTAGCGTGTAAACATCAAAACAAACGCTCTTAACCGACTATTTTTTCAACCACTTAATAATCACAAATTCTGTATTATCTATTATAAATTATGACTCCCGATTTTTTGGGAGTTCTCAACCTACCCACCACCTACTCTGGATATTCCCTACATATAGATAACATATAGCTTACATATACCCTACATATAGCTTACATATACCCTGCATATACCTTGCATATAGCTTCCCTATACCTTGGCACCATTTTGTATTTACCAAAAGACAAATTAATGCTCTTTTTCTACAATTTCGGATTATACGTCAAAATAGTAGTTAGACTTCCCCTCTACGTACCTTGGACGTACCTGGGACGTACCTTGGACGTACCTTGGACGTACCTTGGACGTACCTTGGACGTACCTTGGACGTACCTTGGACG
>JBGUGY010000071.1:0-2804 GCA_045111775.1 Bacteroidaceae bacterium
CAGCGATATTACGAGCACGATGCCTATAATTCTGAGGCACGACACTATGGTTAGCGCTATTACCGTCATCATCAGATACTCTATTGCCTCGACTGGCAGTCGTTGCGAGCGCGCAAACTCACGGTCGAACGCTATGGCTACTATCGGTTTGAGCATCAGCATGAAGAGAGTGCATACGAATATGGTGAGAATGGCAAGAAGCCAGAGGTCGCCTGTGGTTATCGTAAGAATGTTTCCGAAGAGGAACGACGACAAGTCAGCCAGAAATCCCGGTGTAAGGAACGAGAAGATGATGCCGATGGCGATGCCGAACGTCCAGAATACGGCGATTGCCGAGTCCTCGCGCATGTCGGAGCGATGGCTGAACCATTGCACCCCCCAAGCCGAGAGAACCGAGAATACGGCTGCCGACAATATCGGATTCACGCCCAGAAAAACGCCAAGCCCTATGCCGCCGAATGATGCGTGCGTTATTCCGCCGCTGATGAATACAAGTCGGCGGGTAACGATGTACGTTCCTACCAGTCCGCATATAATGCTGGCAAGCAGGCTTCCCAGAATTGCGTGCTGAAAGAATATGTATTCGAAAATGCTCATTTTTTCAGAAAGATGAATATTAGTGAGTCCTTCGCTCGCCGATTATCAGGAAGACCTCGTCTTTCAGTTCGTCGGGCAGTTCGATGGCTCTTAGCTGAAGCGAGCGAACCCAGCCAGCCACCTCGTCCTCGCGCATGGTAAAGAGAACGTCGCGGAACTCCTCTACTTGCTCGGCCGTGTATTGGTCTGACGGAGTGCCCCGGTATTCGTCGAGTTCCTCGTCGTTGTAGTACTCTATTTCCTTGCTTATTGCCGCCAGCAGACTGTCTTTCTCGCATGTCTCGTGCTGTCCGCAACATTCCATGTTCTGCACGTCGACGATGTTAAGCGCATCGGGCGGCAGTTCGCCCTTGTCAATCTTCTTCTGTACGCTCTTGTTGTGGAAGTATCCGGCAACGAGAGCCGTTATTCCTGCGGCTATAAGCAGATATATAAGTATTTGCATATAAAAATGTTAGTTGTATTCGTTCTCTATTCCGAAGCCAGCTTTCTTCATGTCGTTCCAATAGTTTGGATACGATTTTGTTACCACCATCGGCTTCTGAATCTGCATCTTTACGCCTTTTATCACCGCTGGGGCAAAAGCCATTGCCATGCGGTGGTCTTCGTATGTGCTTATCTCAGCCACCTCGTCGGCATCGCATCTCTCGCCGTTCCAGCACAGTTCTGCGCCGTTGTCCGAGTCGTTAAGCACGAAGCCCATCTTGCGGAGTTCGGTCTTTAGAGCCTCTATTCGGTCGGTCTCCTTTATCTTCAGGCTCTGTGTGCCCTTGAAGTGGAAGGTTATGCCCATCATGCAGCATGTTACGGCAAATGTCTGCACAAGGTCGGGCTGCTGTGCAAAGTCGTATTCGAGATGCTTCACAGGCTCGCCCTTCTTTGTAAGCGTAACCTGCTTGTCGGCGAAGGTCGTTTCAACTCCAAGATTCCTGAAGATGTCGGCAACCTTGCTGTCGCCCTGATAGCTGTCCTCGAACAGAAGTGGAAGTCGTACCGAACCCTTGTCGGAGAGTGCCAGCATCTCGTACCAGTACGACGATGCACTCCAGTCGCTTTCAACGAAATATCTCGTCGGCTTGTACTTTACAGGCTCTACCTTTATAGTGTTGCTGCCGCTCCATTCTGCCACCGCCCCGAAGTCGCGCATAATCTTGAGTGTCAGGTCGATGTAAGGACGGCTGTTTATGTTTCCCGTTATGGTCAGTTCCAGACCGTCGTTAAGTGCCGGGCCAATCATCAGTATTGCCGATATGTATTGCGAGCTTACGTCTCCAGCGATGGTGCACTTGCCCTTCAGGTTGTTGCAGCCCGTTATGCGCAGCGGCGGAAAACCCTCTTTCTCGGCATATTCGATGTTCGCGCCCATAGAGCGGAGCGCATCTACCAATATGCCTATCGGTCTGTTCTTCATTCTCTCCGTGCCGGTTATGGTGCGCATGCCCTCGGTTATCGACAGATATGCCGTGAGGAATCTCATGCTCGTTCCGGCAGCCATGATGTCGATGGTGTCGCCCATCTCCTTCAAGGCTCTTATCATGACAAACGTGTCGTCGCAGTCCGACACGTTTTCGGGAATCTCCTTGCTTCCTGCCAGAGCATTTATTATCAGCGCGCGGTTGCTGATGCTCTTCGACGACGGAAGTTTTATCTCGGCGTTAAGCTCCGCAGTAGGGAGTACGCTGCATTTGTATGGCGTTTTGGTGCTTGATTTGTCCATCAGTTTGTATTGTTTCTATTGAAAATGCAAAGATAATCAATTTATTTGTTTTTTCGATTGCCTTGATTTATCTTTGCGCAAGTTAATAAAATCTTTTGTCACGTGTTAAAACTTTTAAAATGTACAGAATTACTAACTTAACCCTTTTTGCAGCAGCGATGTTGATATCGTTGTCGGCAGCGGCGCAACACAACGTAAAATTCGATTCGGGCTGGAGTTTCAGTCGTGGTGGAAAGACAAAGAATGTTACTTTGCCTTATGCGTGGAATCAGAGTGAGGCTTTCAAAGTCCATATCGAGAAACTATCTACCGATACGGTAAGATATACCAAGGTGTTTAAAGTCCCGTCGGCATGGCGCGGAAAGAAGGTTTTTATCGAGTTCGAAGGAGCACGTCAATGTGCCGTTGTCTTTCTTAATGGCAGGCAGATAGCCATGCACGAGAACGGCGTTATGGCTTTCGGAGTCGATCTTACCCAGCACCTTGTGTT
>JBGUGY010000072.1:0-3884 GCA_045111775.1 Bacteroidaceae bacterium
GTTGCCTCGTCATTTACCTGTTCAATTGGAGTATTCTCGTCAATTGTAACAAGCATAGAGTTGTTTGTTAGATACTGTAAATTAAAATATGTATCATAGCCATTTATGTACACATGCTTTACACCTATAAAGCCTGTACCCGAAAGGCGTATTGTCTCTCCTAAGCGTGCATAAGTAGTAGCCTGATCCGTCGTACCGTCTGCAGAAGCATGTAAATAATGTATCTGGCTGATACTTATAGTAGAATCTCCGTTCTCATACTTAAACAAATCTTCGTTACAAGATGTAAGTATAATTGACGCAGACAATGCTATCAAGAAAAACTTTGATTTCATTGCTATAATGTTTATAATATTAAACTTCATTTAGTTACCACTTTCACCAATAATAGTTGTCTGATAATAATTCAGCAGCAAAGACTCATAAGAAGCGATTTGCTTTTCCAACGTCTTGATTTCAGGATACGATATCGCATCACCGCTCAAGTATGGATTCTGAGTTACCTCAGACTCGGGATAAGGCAAAAGGAAGTTGAAGTTATCAGATGTAACACCAACAACACCGATTGTCTTTGTCTTATCAATCTCATATCTCATCTCCTGTGTACGATAGTAGTACTGGTATGTACGATTCTGATCACCCAAGATGTAGTTGATTGTATTTGAGCGATCGTAGTACGACCATGAAAGCAAATCATACCAATATCTTCCCTCCAAAGCGAACTCCAGTCTACGCTCTCTCAGCAAGGTTGTCATATCAACTGATGTCAACTTCTCACCATTATGGGCACGAGAGTAAACTTCGTTAAAGAAGTCAAGAGGTGTTTTCTTTATCTTGGTATCATGAATACCGTTATCTGTTCTACTTGTAAGAACATCTGTTGTATTAGCAAGAGATGCTTCGGCATAATTCAAATATACTTCTGCCAAACGAAGCATATAAGTGTTGAGACCAGAGTTGTTCTCGTAACTTACACCATTATCCTCGTAAGAACCAACGATACCCTTCTTTGCATTTGCGCGATATATCATATCGCTCAGGTTCTGAGTTCTGTCGAAAGTCAAACCTCCGTATATCTTGCAGATTTCAGAATATGTATCCTTATAGTTAAACCATGTAGAATGCAAACGAAGGTCATCATTTGAATATGACTTTATCATATCAGCCGAAGCATAAATATCGCTACCCTCAGCAACCTGACCAGCAACAATAGCGGTAGAATAACCCAACCAGTTCTGATGAGTATTTGATGTTCCGTAAGCATATACGCCCGGAACCCACTGCAAGGCAAACAGACTCTCGCTATTGTTGTTATTATCCGTTGTAAACAGATCCTTATAGTTTTGCTGAAGCGACAAACCACTAATCTTGATTACAGCAAAAGCACACATCTTTGCATAATTCAAATAAGTAGCATCACGGTACTTTTGGTTGTATGTTGCAGGATCTTGCTCGTCATGAGCAGCCTTATATCCTGAATATACCAAGAAAAAGCGTGACAGCATTCCAAGAGCCGAATAACGAGTTACACGACCAGCATTATTCTGAGTTCTTGGCAAAGTACATGCTGCATACTCCATATCGGCAATAGCATACTTGAACACATCTTCCTGCTTAATCTTCGGAATCAAAGGAGTCATGATTATCGAAGCATTATCCTCGATAATAGGCACATCGCCCCAACATGATGCAAGATACCAATAAGCCAAGCCACGCATGAACCTCGCCTCACCAATATATCGATTCTTAACTTCATCAGGAATACTGCTTGCAGAATACTCATTTATCTTCTTAACCATCATACTTGCCTGATTAACGACATTGTACAATGAGTTCCATCCTTCGTCAACAGCACCACTGCTTGAAATATCCGAAATATTGTTGAACGGAGCAAGATACTTGTCGTATGGCCCCCACAAGTTATTTGCGAAACCATCTCCGACAGAATGATAGAAGTGTCTGTTAAAATCGAACCAAGCCGTATTATACAAACCTCCGGTAAGCGCAGCCAAGTCCGCCTCGTCTTTGTAGAACTCTTCATCGACCAAACGATCAGAAGGCTCTTTTTCGAGGAAATCGCAGCTTGCAAACGAAACTGCAAACAATGCGACAAATACAGGTATATACTTAAATTTCATACAATCAAACTTTTAGAATGTTAGACTTAGACCTGCAGTGAATATACGAGCCGATGGATAACGACCGTAATCAACTCCCTGCAACAAGGCATCTGAACCGTAGCAACCTACCTCAGGATCATATCCCTTATACTTTGTGAATGTGTAAACATTCTGAAGATTGACGTAAACTCGGGCTGCCTCGGCACTGAACTTACGAGTAATCTTACGAGGGAAAGTATAACCGAATGATATATTCTGAATACGGATATATGAACCGTCTTCGATATATCTGTTACTCATACGATTGTTTGTATTGGCATTTGTAGCACTCAAACGATACATGTGTGCATCACCGCCAGAAATTGTTGCTTCATTACCTGTACCCTTAACTACCGGATAGTCAAGAGCAGACTTGAACAAGTTGGTTGTCTGAGAAGGTTCCTCACTCCAACGACGTACATAGTTAAGTACATCGTTTCCATAAGAACCATTCAAATAGATTGTGAAATCCCAGTTCTTATATGCAAACGTATTTCCAAATCCGAATGTAAACAATGGGTTAGGGTCGCCAATGAATGTCTGGTCGTTTGCGTTGATAACGCCATCACCATTAACATCCTCGAATATGTAATCGCCCAACCAAACACTATTCTCGCTGATTGCAGTTCCTTCTGGACGTGGAACTTCCTTAACCTTGCCAGAAGCATCCTTATAATAGAAGTCAGTCATGCTATTGAAACGACCGATAACCTTATATCCATAGAACTGACCGATAGGCTGTCCAACAACAGTTCGAGTTACTACTGTTGATACACCGTTAGGGTCTGTCATTGTACGGTCTACAACACCACTCTGGATATTCAACTCACTAACCTCATTCTTGTTCATAGAGAATACGATGTTACTCTTCCAAGAGAAGCCCTTCTTATCGTAGTTGATAGTATTGATAGTTGCCTCAATACCCTTATTTATAAGGGAACCTACGTTTGCCCAAGGAGCTTCCATAGAACCACTACCCGTTGTACCCATGTAGGCTGGCAAAGCCAACTCAAGCAACAGGTTCTTTGTCTTCTTATAGTAAACATCAAAAACAAGTTCTACTCGGTTCTTGAACATGTTCAAGTCGAAACCGGCATTGGCAGCATAAGTTGTCTCCCAAGTAAGGTCTTCGTTACCCATGTTCATGTAGTTCAAACCACCACCCCAGTTGTTAGTGATAGCCTTCATTGTTGAAGCGAAAGCCCACTGCTCAACATTCTGGTTACCTACAGCACCATAACCAAGACGAAGTTTCAAGCTGTTGATAAACTTGATATCCTTCATGAACTTCTCGTTAGAAACCTTCCAACCAAATGCACCTGAAGGGAACATACCCCACTGGTGACCATTTGCGAACTGTGAAGATCCATCCTCACGGATTGTTGCAGTAATCAAGTAACGGTCGTCGTAAGAATAGAACGCACGTCCGAAGAATGAAAGGATTGAGTTGTCGTATGAATGGTTGCTATTCAAAGCGGTTGTAGCATTACCAGCATCGAGGTCGTGTGCGATATTTGAAAGGAATCCACTTCGTGTACCGCCCAAGTACTCGTAGTTGGTATTACTCATCTCATGACCAACCATGATATTTATTGAGTGTACCTTATCAATAAGGTTTTGATAAGTTCCTACGTTTCTCCAGCAATAGTACTCAGAAGTAGCCTTAGAACGTGTTGAGGTACGCTGGTCGTTTGTAACCGTACCGAACTCGTAAGAAGGAAGATA
>JBGUGY010000073.1:0-3728 GCA_045111775.1 Bacteroidaceae bacterium
TTTGATTAGTTTTTCTCAAAAACACTTACCTTTCTCATTTTTTTGGCAATCGATAAAACCGATACTATTTTGATCATTCACAATTCAGAATTCACAGTTGACAATGGAGAATGGACAATTCTCATTTGAAAGTTGAAAATTGAAAATTGAAAAATCAGAATTGCAATTCACAATGGACAATTCAAAATTCTTAATTCATAATGGGCGAATGAAAAACTGTTTTTAGGTTTTCTGTTTTTAGGGAGGGGCAAAAAAAATAAGCCATAACTGCCGATATGAGAATCGGAGTTATGGCTCTCTACTTATCTGTTATTTATTACTAACCAATGCTGCAAATTACAGCACCTTCTTGTACAATTCGATGATTTCAGCCTCGGTTACATCGCGAGGGTTGCCCGGTGTGCAGACATCGGCAATAGCCTGAGCTGCAAGAGCAGGGATGTTCTCTTCCTTGATGTTGAGGTCGCTCAAGTGCTGAGGGATTCCAACCTTTATAGACAATGTGCGAACGGCATCAACGGCTGCCTGTGCAGCCTGCTCAGGAGTCATACCAGTTGTGTCAACACCCATAGTCTTGGCAATAACACCATACTTCTCGATACACTTAGGCATGTTGAACTCCATGATTGTTGGGAGCAACAATGCGTTTGCCACGCCGTGAGGAATATCGAACAAAGAACCCATTGGGTGAGCCATTCCGTGAACAAGACCAAGACCTACGTTAGAGAATGCCTGTGCTGCGATGTACTGAGCCAATGCCATGCCTTCGCGACCTACTGGATTTGTAGGCTCTTCGACAGCAAGAGGAAGATTCTCGGCAATCATCTTGATAGCCTGAAGCTCATACATATCGCTCATAACCCATGCGCCCTTAGTGATGTAACCCTCGATTGCGTGAGTAAGAGCGTCCATACCTGTTGCAGCAGTCAAGCCCTTTGGAAGAGTGTACATCAACTCAGGGTCTACGATAGCAACGGCTGGAATATCGTTAGGATCGACGCAAACCATCTTAGCCTGACGCTCCTCGTCGATGATAACGTAGTTGATTGTTACCTCTGCACCCGTTCCGGCAGTTGTAGGAAGAGCGATGATTGGCACAGACTTGTTCTTTGTTGGAGCACAGCCTTCAAGAGAAACGACATCGCTGAACTCAGGATTGTTGCTAACGATACCGATACCCTTTGCTGTATCCATTGACGAACCGCCGCCAATAGCGATAAGACAGTCGGCACCCGACTTCTTGAAAGCCTCTACGCCCTGCTTAACGTTTGTTACTGTTGGATTTGGCTTAATCTCGCTATATATCTCGTAAGGGAAGCCTGCTTCATCGAGCACATCTGTAACCATCTTGGCTGTACCAACCTTAAGCAAACCCTTATCTGTTGCTACCAATGCCTTGTGCAAGTTCAGTCTCTTTAGTACTGCAGGCAACTCCTTACGGCAACCTGCACCGAAGTATGAAACTTCGTTCAAAATAAATCTTTGTGCCATTTGTATTGATTATAGTTTATATTTATAAATAGTGTATGTAAATTATCTAATTAAAATAGTATTTGTATTAAAATTATAGTGTGACAAAGATAGTCTGTTTTTCTGAAAACCGACAATATGTTTTTGATTTTTTTAATGTGTTTTTAGACACATTTAACCTCCGATGCGGTCGAGATGCATCCAGTTGCCCCACTTGAAACGGCACAAGAACATCGTTCCTCTGAAGCAAAGTTCGATGCACATAGCAAGCCAAACGCCGTTGAGACCGTAGATTGGCGCAAGGAAATAGGCAAGCGTAAGGCGGACAATCCAGATGCTGCAAAGATTCATGGTACACGGCACGAGCGTATCGCCTGCGCCCACAAAAACACCGTAGCACACGATGCTGGCAGCAAACATAGGCTCGGCAAACGCTTCGATGCGGAGCGCACTTACACCAAGTTCGAGTATCTGCTGATTATCGGTCATGAAGCCAATCATATAAGGTGCGGCAAAATACATAACCACGCCCATCAGAGCCATAACGCACATTCCCATCGTTATGGTTATGCGAGCCAACTTTCGGGTTAGCGAGATGCGCATAGCACCAAGTCCCTGACCGATAAGGGTTGTAGAAGCCTCGCTTATTCCGTAACCCGGCATATAACAAAGGCTCTCTGCCGTTATACCAAACGAGTTTGCTGCAATGGAGAATGTGCCGAGAGGCGCAACAATTCGCGTAGCAAGAATCTGTGCTCCGTTGAACATTATTCGTTCAATGCCAACCGGCATTCCGATATGGAACGCCTTGGCAAGCACCTCTTTCTTAGGAAGAAAACTGCCCTTCTCGCGCGTAAGTCTCAAATCAGAAGAGATGAATACGGCATAGCCAAGCATGAGTATTGCCGATGTGGTTACAGCCGCAGCCGTTCCCCACGCCGCTCCGACAACGCCCATATCCATGACGAAAATAAAGAAGTAGTTGAAGAACACATCGAAGAAACACATCATGATGTTTACCACGCTCGGAAACTTCAGGTTTCCGCTGCAACGGATAACCGCTCCAGCCACAATCTTGAGCTGCAAAATAGGAATGAAGCACGCATAAATAAAGAAATAGTCTGATGCTCCCTCGACTATTTCGGGCGAACCGCCCAGCCATACCGGCAACTGTCCGCTTATGGCTATGGTTATTGCACCAAGCAGAATTCCGAAGGCAAGACAAACGGTTATTGCCTGACGGAAGATTTCTCTCGCCCCCACCCTATTGTTGGCTCCCATCATGTGAGCCACCTGAACGGCAAAACTCGTTGACACCGAGGCACACAAGCCCGAGCAGAGCCATATCGTAGTGCTCATCAGTCCCACCGAAGCCGATGCCTCCGCACCGAGGCTACCAACCATCGATGCGTCGATGTACGACATCACCACGTTCGACATCTGCGACAAGATAGACGGAATACTCAACATTACAGCAAGCAAAATCTGCTGCTGCAATGTCAGTTCCTTACCGTCTCTAATCATCTGGAGAAGGTAGGAAGTACCGTTTTCTTTCCCAAACAGAGCCATTAAACTCTTTGTGTTCTTGCCTCTACAACGTTAACAACATAATCGCCAAGTTTTTCGCACTCAAGAATGATATCCATGTAGTGAACTCCAAGCTGATAGTCGTACTTTTGGTCGTTTACGTCGATAATATTCTGTGTCTTCAGCTGTGTGCGGAAGTTGTTTATCTCGTTCTCTATGTTGTATGTCGAATTTACGTCTCTGTGGCGGTCTTTCAGCACAACCATCATCTGCGAGAGAGCCTTGTCGGTAAGGTCGAACATCTGATGAACATGGTCGAGTTGTCCTTCGGTTAGCGTCTTCTTCTCGGTGTAGCAATGGTTTATCGTGCGCGCAAGGTTGAAGCAACTGTCGCCGATGCTCTCAATCTCGGTAATCTCGCGCAGCATGATGCGTATTTTCTGCTTTGTGTCGTCGCTGAGTCGTCCCTCACTCACCTTATTAAGATAGTTGGCAATCTCAACCTCCATATTGTCGCAGATGCCCTCATACTTCTCAATTCGGGCAAAGAGTTTGTTGAAGTCGCTCTGCTTCTCGGTGTGCATAAGCGTGCGCACAAGACCGAACATCTTCTGCGAACGAACGGCAAAGTTGTTGATTTCCTTCTGAGCCTCGAGAACCGAAAGCTCGGCAGTAGACAAGATACCGCCGCTGATGAAGTTGAGTCTGAACTCGTCGTCCTCGTCCTGATT
>JBGUGY010000074.1:0-13608 GCA_045111775.1 Bacteroidaceae bacterium
AGCGTGTGCAACCGCATAGCCATCTATGCCAACGTAAACGAAGACTTGCAGCTCATAGATGTAGGAAAACTCGACACTCTGGCAAAAGCCGAGGATTTTCTGAAACAACAAGAAACCGGGGTATGAGCGCAGAAAAATATCACTCGATAATAGCGCAGCAGAAAGCCGAATTAAAGCGCATCTCACTCAGAATCTACGGCTTGGGACTGGCCAAACTCGTTGTTTTCGTGCTCACGCCTTTTGCTGTCTATCAGTTTTGGGGCGGCAACAGCGTTGTAATCTTTGCCGTAGCGTGCGTGGGAATCGCCATCTTTCTACTTCTCTCAAAATGGCAAGACAGATTTCTGTACAAAGAAGACATCTGCAAGGCTCTGATAAAGATAAACAACGATGAGATTGCATCGCTCGGCGGCGATTTCTCGGCTTTTGCCGATGGAAATCAGTACACCAACAGCAGTCATCCGTTTACGTTCGATATTGATGTGTTCGGCGCAGGCTCTCTGTTTCAGATGCTAAACCGAACCGCCACGCAACTGGGCAGCAACACCTTGGCAGAGTGGCTGAAAAATCCGCTTACCGACAAGGGCGAGATTGAAGCGCGACAGAAGGCGGTAGACGAACTGAGCAGAAATGTTGAATGGCGACAGACTTTTGCTGCCGCGGCAACGGTAGGCAACAAGAACAATATCGAAGACCTCGAAATGCTCGACCAATGGGCAAAGAGCGACGATGTTTTCAACAAGCCGATTCTCAGGCTTCTGCCTAAAATCGTCATCGGACTAAACATCGTGTTGGCTATACTCTTCGTTGCTGGCCTGATTAAGGCAGATTTCTACATCTCGCTCTTCTTCGTAATAGCCGTCGCCGCCACGATGATGTCGGGCAAAATCCGAAAGATTCAGATTGGCTACAACAAGTCGCTCAGCACCATTTCGACCTATTCGCGCCTTCTCAGCCTAATCGAGAATCATGAGTGGGAAAGCACTTTGCTGCACGATATTCAGGCAAGCGTATGTAGCAACGGCGGCAAGGCTTCCGAATCAATCCGCGCGCTCGACAAGGTGCTGCACAAACTCGACTCGAACAGCAACATCATGGTTCTGCTCATTCTCAACGGACTTTCGCTTAGCGACTTGCGATGCGCCGTCTCGATGGAAAAATGGAAGCACGAGTATGCCGAATCCATTCCTACATGGCTCAAGGCAATTGGCGCAGTCGAGGCTCTGGCATCGCTGGCAAACTTCAGGTTCAACAACCCCGATTATGTCTTTGCCAACATAGCAGAAGACGCCTGTCTGTTCAAGGCCGAGAGCCTCGTTCATCCGCTTATGAAGAACGCCGTGCCTAACCCGATAGACATCAGCCGAAAGCCGTACTTCCTTGTTGTTACGGGGGCGAACATGGCAGGAAAGAGCACATATCTGCGCACGGTGGCAACGAACTTTGTGCTCGGCTGCATCGGCGCGCCTCTGTGTACAACCGACGGTAACAACCGTCTGCATCCGGCAACGCTGTTCACAAGCCTAAGAACGAACGACTCGCTCCGGAGCGGCGAAAGCTATTTCTTTGCCGAACTGAAGCGCCTGAAGATGATTATCGACAGGCTAAACAACGGCGAGCGGATGTTCATAATGCTCGACGAGATTCTGCGAGGAACAAACTCGCACGACAAGCAGCAAGGCAGCTACTCGTTCGTGAAACAGCTTATTCTGATGCAGACAAACGGCATCATCGCCACGCACGACCTTGCCCTTGCACGGCTGAAGTCGGTCTTCCCCGAAAGCATCTCAAACCTTTGCTTCGAGGCCGACATCAGCAACAACGAGCTGACATTCAGCTATAAAATGCGCGAAGGAGTGGCGCAGAACATGAACGCCTGCTTCTTGATGAAAAAAATGGGAATAAACATTGTAAACGATTTGGAAAATTGAAAAAAAGAAGACTGAAAAAAGGCTGCTGGTACATCATCATTCCGTTTCTGGCAATGGCAGCCATAGCCTTGTTTTACCTGTTTACATACTTGATAAACGAGGCGGGAAACGCCTGCACAAAGAGTGCGCCTGCGCCACCAGCCAAAATGATTAAACAGAAAACCGAAGAGCCTAAGCCTACGGCACAACAGATTGCCTTCGACAACAATCTGAAAGAGGAGATAAGCAGCTATCTGCACTCTCCTCTCAGGCTCGACACAGGCGAGATTGCCGTCTCGGTGTTCAACATTAGCACCAACCGCGCGGTATTTGCCTATCGCGACAGCATGAGGCTTCCGCCGGCATCGTGCCTGAAGATTGCCACGGCGGTAGCAGCCCTCGAAACACTCGGCATGGACAGCCGTCTGTACTCGTCGTTGCAGATTCGCGGCGACATGAAGGGCGATACGCTCGTAGGCAATCTTCTGCTTCGCGCCGATGCCGACCCTCTGCTCGAAAGCTTCGACACACTTACAACACAACTCCGCCAGCACGGCATCAGCCACATCCGCGGAAATATCTACCTCAATATTGCCAAAGAAGACACTCTCGTTCCGCATCCCACGTGCAAATATTGGGACATTCCATATCACAAAGTGCCAATCCTTCTGAAAGGACGAAAGCGAATAATGAAGGATTTGGTTGCATCACTCCACTCCAAGGGCATCTCGTTCGAGAGCGACGGAAAGGTAAATCCGAAAAAGCCGAACTACAAGATTGTGGCGCGCTCGTCGCATCTGCTGCGCGATGTCATCACGCCGATGATTATACACAGCAACAACATAAAGGCAGATGCGCTGATGCATCATCTCGACTGGAAGACTGGGCGCATAACCGACGGCTGCACGCACTTCGACATAAAGCACTATACCGAGGTTTGGATGGAGAAATCTTTTGGACGAAAGAAAATGGCAGCCATAGAGCCAGACAGCACGAGGGCATTAGACTGCTTTGTTATTAACGACGGCTCCGGACTCTCGCCCGACAACCGTTTGTCGGCATGTTTCTTGGTAGATATTCTGAAACGCGTTTACAAAAATGTGCCGATGCGCAACTATTTCATCAGCGAGGCTCTCGCCTCTCCCGGCATCCCCGAACGCATGGGCTCGTTGCAGACAAGACTCGCCCAACCGCAATACCGCAATCGTCTTTTTTGCAAAACCGGAACGATGGTAACCGTAGGCACATCAGCCCTTGCCGGATTCATTCACGCACACAACGGTCAATGGTATGTTTTCTCGATAATAAACACCAACTCGCCCGTTGCCGAATCGCGCATATTTCAAGACAAGATTTGCAAAATTATAATAGGAAATCCCCGCTGAGACTAAGCCCAACGGGGATTCAGTATTAATATAACATCTTACTAAAAAACTCGCAATTACTTGACGAACTTCTTGCCGTTCTTAACAACTACGCCTTTGTAGTCTGAGCCAACCTTTACACCCTGAAGGTTGTAAGTTGCGCCGTCTTCTGAAACTTCAACGACCTTAGATACACCAGTTGCAGAACTAATAGTGATTGATGTCAAGAACACATTAGTACCAGATGACTTACGAGACAACTTGATGACCTTTGTACCAACTTCTGCATCTGGAACATCAAAAGTCTGAGTTCCCGGTTTCAAACTATTGTCAAGACCTATATTTGGGAAATCCTCAGAGTCAATCTCTGTTCCATTCTCAAATACAATAGCAGCAGATGCTGATTTCTCTTCATTCTTATTCAAGAAACCTGTAAGAGAAATTTTATCACCCTTAGCCAATGCATTATTCAAGGTGATGACAATTCGTGCACTTGTATTTTTAGAATTGTCCACAGCTGCGTCATTTATATTTCCCACTTTTCCATTCAAACAGATAGTGTAGTAATTAACACCTGCCACCGTAACTAGGTAATTAACACGTTCATCTGTTGCCATTTCAGTAACAGCCTTACCACCAACTTCAGTAACCACACCATCTGAACTTGAAGACCAAGAATAAGATTGAGCAAAAGAAACTGCAGAAACCATTGCTGCAGCAACAAGAGTAAAGATTTTCTTCATAGGTAAAAAATTAAAAAGAGTTTTACATTAAATTAGTTAGTAATCACATTTGGTATTACTCAAACATTTTATGTCTTAGAAATACCGATTGCAAACATAATAAATAAATTTAAAAATACACAAAAAAATGTTATTATTTTTCGCATTCAACTAAACATTTTTTATTTCCGTGTACGAAAACACCATATTTTGTGTTCGCCAACATATATTTTTGTTTTCAAAACAGCATAATTTCATTTTTCTATAAAAACATACAATATCGCTTAACAGATTTTTTACAATTTCTATCCATAATTATCTTCCTATTTTCCATTATCCAAAGGAATTCAACAAAAATGAAAAGAAAGTTTCTGTTTTACATCCCAAAAAGTCCTTAGCCCAAAGTATGAGTTCACTCGTAAAAAAGTGCCACAATGAGCAGAAAGATGTTCTATTTGAGCAAAAAAGCAAGCCTAACATGCTGATTAGCCCGAAAATGCTACTATATTTTTGTCAAGTCGTTAAAAAGCACTATCTTTGCACAAATATCAACACTTTATGGCAGAAAACAACATTTTAGATAAGCTTGACGGACTGGTGAGCAGATTCGAGGAGGTCTCGACACTGATTACCGACCCTAACGTTATTGGCGATCAGAAACGCTACGTAAAGCTGACTAAAGAATACAAGGATCTTGAAGATATTCTCAAGGCACGAAAGGCTTATATTCAGACACTTGAGAATCAAAAAGAGGCTAAGAACATATTAACAAACGAGCAGGATGCCGATCTGAAGGAGATGGCACGCGAGATGCTCAACGAGGCAGAAGCAAGAATTCCGGCTTTGGAAGAGGAAATCAAACTTCTGCTTGTGCCTGCCGACCCTGAAGACGACAAGAACGTGATGATGGAAATTCGTGGCGGTACTGGCGGCGACGAGGCTGCACTCTTTGCCGGCGACCTCTTCCGTATGTACAGCAAATATTGCGAGACAAAGGGCTGGAAGGTTGCCGTATCAAGTTTCAGCGAAGGTGCTGCCGGCGGTTTCAAGGAAATAATATTCAGCGTATCGGGTGAGAAGGTTTACGGCACTCTGAAATACGAATCGGGCGTACATCGCGTTCAGCGCGTTCCGGCAACCGAGACTCAGGGACGCGTACACACATCGGCAGCAACCGTTGCCGTGCTTCCAGAGGCTCAGCCATTCGATGTTGAAATCAACGAAGGCGAGATAAAGTGGGATACATTCCGTTCGAGCGGTGCCGGCGGTCAGAACGTAAACAAGGTAGAATCGGGCGTTCGTCTGCGCTACATGTGGAAGAACCCTAACACCGGCGAGGTAGACGAAATCCTCATCGAGTGTACCGAGACTCGCGACCAGCCTAAGAACAAGGAACGCGCCCTTGCCCGACTGAGAACATTCATCTACGACAAGGAGCATCAGAAATATATCGACGATATTGCAAGCCGCCGAAAGACTCTCGTATCTACCGGCGACCGTTCTGCAAAAATCCGCACATACAACTATCCGCAGGGACGAATTACCGACCACCGCATCGGATATACGATATACAACCTCAACGCATTTATGGACGGCGACATTCAGGACTGCATAGACCACCTGATTGTGGCAGAAAATGCCGAGAGACTGAAGGAAAGCGAACTATAACATAATCACACATACAATGGACAAGAAACAACTATTCGAGAACATCAAGGCAAAGAAATCATTCCTTTGCGTTGGTCTTGATACAGATATCAAGAAGATCCCGCAGCATCTTCTGAAAGAAGAAGATCCGATCTTCTCATTCAACAAGGCAATCATAGATGCAACCGCACCTTATTGTATAGCATACAAGCCAAACCTCGCTTTCTACGAGAGCATGGGTGTTAAGGGCTGGATTTCGTTCGAGAAGACAATAAAGTATCTCAACGAGAACTATCCTAACCACTTCATCATTGCCGATGCTAAGCGCGGCGACATTGGCAACACCTCGGCTATGTATGCACGCACCTTCTTCGAAGAGATGAACATCGACTCGGTTACAGTTGCACCATATATGGGCGAAGACAGCGTAAGCCCATTCCTTACATATCCTAACAAGTGGGTAATTCTGCTTGCACTTACAAGCAACAAGGGTTCGCACGACTTTCAGCTTACAGCCGACAGCAACGGCGAGCGTCTGTTCGAGAAAGTTCTCCGCCAGTCACAGAATTGGGGTAACGACGAGAACATGATGTACGTTGTAGGCGCAACACAAGGCAAGATGTTCGAGGACATCCGCAAGGTTGCTCCAAACCACTTCCTGCTCGTTCCGGGCATCGGCGCACAGGGCGGCAGCCTCGAAGAGGTGTGCAAGTACGGAATGAACAGCACTTGCGGACTGATTGTAAACTCGAGCCGAGCAATAATCTATGCCGACAGCACAGAGAACTTCGCAAAGGTAGCTGGCGAGAAGGCAAAGGAGGTTCAGCAGCAGATGGAGACAGAACTCGCCAAAGCAGGTCTGTAACAGAAAACTCGAACAAATAATTTGAGTTTTTTTCGGTTTATTAATTTTTTTTTACGTTATTTGCATATCAATGTGAAATAGCATTAGTTACATTATGGATTTTTCAGCTAAACAGATAGCCGAGTTCGTTCAGGGCACCGTGGTTGGTGATGAGAACGCAACAGTAAATACATTCGCTAAAATAGAGGAGGGAAAGCCCGGCGCTATCTCATTCCTCTCGAACGAGAAATATACTCATTACATATATGATACCGAATCGTCAATCGTTCTTATTAACAAGAGCGTAACACTTGACAAGCCGGTAAAAGCAACCCTTATAAAAGTAGACAATGCGTATGAATGCGTAGCAAAGTTGCTCGCTCTCTACGAGATGAGCAAACCAAAGAAGAAAGGCATTCACCCAACAGCCGTTATTTCAGAAAGTGCTAAGGTGGGCGAAGACTGCTACATCGGCGCATACGCAGTTATTGGCGACAATTCTGTGGTTGGCGACGGATGCCAGATTTATCCTCACGCAGTAATCGGCGACAAGGTTACAGTTGGCGACGGATGCACGCTATACCCTAACACAACCGTCTATCACGGCTGCAAGCTGGGCAACAGAGTGGTTTTGCACTCAGGCTGCGTAATCGGTGCCGACGGATTCGGATTCGCTCCTACTCCAGAGGGCTACGAGAAGATTCCGCAAATCGGAATTGTAACCATCGAAGACGATGTTGAGATTGGTGCAAACGCATGTGTCGATCGCTCTACGATGGGTTCAACATACGTCCGCCACGGCGTGAAACTCGACAACATGGTACAGATTGCACACAACGTTGAGGTTGGAGCAAACACCGTGATGAGCGCACAGGTAGGTATCGCCGGCTCGACAAAGGTTGGCGAATGGTGTATGTTTGGCGGTCAGGTTGGAATCGCAGGTCACGCACATATTGCCGACCACACCAACATCGGCGCACAGAGCGGTATTCCAAGCGATGTGAAGAAACCGGGACAGAACCTTATGGGCTATCCTGCAACCGACTTCAGAAGCTTTGCACGCCAGAGCGCAGCAATAAAGAATCTTCCCGACATGGTTAGAGAATTCAACCAGCTTAAAAGGGAACTTGCACAGTTAAAGGAACAAATAACAAAATAGTATAATGTTAAAGCAGAATACACTAAAAGGCAGCTTTTCTCTCTACGGAAAAGGTCTGCACACAGGCTTGAGCCTTACAGTCACATTCAATCCTGCGCCAGAGAACACCGGCTACAAGATTCAGCGAATTGACCTTGAAGGACAGCCTATTATCGATGCAATAGCAGAAAATGTTGTAGACACACAGCGCGGAACAGTTCTTGCCAAGGGCGAGGCTCGCGTAAGCACCGTTGAGCACGCAATGGCTGCACTTTATATAAAAGGTATAGACAACTGCCTTATTCAGGTTAACGGACCAGAGTTCCCTATTCTGGACGGTAGCGCAGAGCAGTATATCGAGGCTATCAACCGCATCGGTATTCAGGAGCAGACAGCCGTTAAGGACGTTTACTACATCCGCAAGAAAGTTGAGTTCAAGGACGAGGAGACAGGTGCTTGCATCACTCTTCTGCCAGACGAGAACTTCAGCATAACAACAATGATTTCTTACGATTCGCAAGTGCTTGCATCACAGTTTGCAACACTCGACGACCCTAAGAATTTCGACAAGGAGATTGCAGCAGCCCGCACATTCGTATTCGTTCGCGAGATTGAGCCTCTTTTGGCAGCCGGACTGATTAAGGGCGGCGACCTCGACAACGCTATCGTTATCTACGAGAGAGAAGTTCCTCAGGATACACTCGACAAACTTGCCGACATGATTGGCACAGAGCACTGCGACGCAAAGAAGCTTGGCTATCTTAACAGAAAGCCTCTTGTTTGGGAGAATGAGCCTGCACGCCACAAGTTGCTCGACATCATCGGCGACATGGCACTTATCGGCAAGCCTATCTGCGGTAGAATCATCGCTACACGTCCGGGACACACAATCAACAACAAGTTTGCACGCCAGATGCGTCGTGAAATCAGAAAGCACGACATTCAGGCACCAGCATACGATGTTAATCAGCCACCAATCATGGATGTAAACCGCATCCGCGAGTGCCTTCCACACCGCTATCCATTCCAGTTGGTAGACAAGGTTATCGAGGTTGGTTCTAACTATATCGTTGCAGTAAAGAACGTTACAAGCAACGAGCCATTCTTCCAGGGCCACTTCCCTCAAGAGCCTGTAATGCCGGGCGTTCTTCAGATTGAGGCAATGGCACAGGCTGGCGGTATGCTCGTTCTGAGCACCGTTGAAGAGCCAGAGCGTTGGAGCACATACTTCATGAAGATTGATGAAGTTAAGTTCCGCCAGAAAGTTGTTCCGGGCGATACTCTCGTTTTCAGAGTAGCACTTCTTGCACCGCTGCGCCACGGCATCTCTTCGATGAAGGGATACGCATTCGTAGGCGAAAATGTTGTGTGCGAAGCAACATTCACTGCACAGATTATAAAGAATAAATAATAGATAATGAGCAAAATAAGTCCACTGGCATACATTGATCCTGAAGCAAAGATTGGTGAGAACTGCGAAATCGGTCCTTTCTGCTTCATTGACAAGAATGTTGTTATAGGCGACAACAACGTAATTATGAATAATGTGAGCATTCTTTACGGTGCTCGCATAGGAAATGGCAACACCTTCTTTCCCGGTGCCGTGATAAGTGCGGTTCCTCAGGACCTCAAGTTCAAGGGAGAGGAGACAACCGTTCAGATTGGCGACAACAACAAGATTCGCGAGAACGTAACAATTCACCGCGGAACGGCATCAAAGGGCACGACAATTGTTGGAAGCAACAACCTTTTGATGGAAACCGTACATGTTGCGCACGACTGCGTTATCGGTAGCAACTGCATCGTTGGTAACTCAACAAAATTTGCCGGCGAGGTTGTGGTTGACGATTGCGCCGTTATCAGCGCAGCCGTTCTTGTTCACCAGTTCTGCCACATCGGCAGCTATGTAATGGTTCAGGGCGGCTCTCGCTCAAGCAAGGACATTCCTCCTTTCATAACAGCGGCACGAGAGCCTATCAGCTATACCGGACTTAACCTTGTGGGTCTGCGCCGCCGCGGATTCAGCAATGAGCGCATCGAGAACATCCATAACGCTTATCGACTGATTTACACAAGCAACCTTAACGTGTCGGACGCACTTGAGAGAATAAAGGCAGATTTAGAGATGAACGACGACATCAAGTACATCGTCAACTTCATCGAAAGTTCGGCCAGAGGTATTATTAGATAAAATAATAGCGATATGGTTTACACATTCACCGTCTTCTCTGAAGAAGTTGAGGACTTCGGCGCAATCATCAAGATTGACTCTGAAGCTACATTCCTCGACCTGCACAAGACAATCTTGAAGGCATGCAAGTATTCCGACGACCAGATGACAAGTTTCTACACTTGCTCGGACAATTGGGAGAAGGAACACGAAGTAACCCTTGAGGACATGGGCGACGACGGCTATGACGAAAAGTACGTCATGGCAGAGACTCATCTCGACGAGCTTCTCGAAGAAGAGAACCAGAAGGTAGCCTACATCTTCGACCCGATGGCAGAGCGAATGCTCTTCCTCGAACTGTCGAAGGTTGAGTACAGCAAGGACCTCGACGAGCCAGAAATAGTCAAGGTAAAGGGCAACGCACCTCAGCAGATGCTCGACTTTGACGACCTGATGACTAAAGCCCCAGCCATCGGCAACGCAGCCGACATGGGACTTGGCGAGGATTTCTTCGGCGACGAAGGTTTCAACGAAGATGAACTTGACCTCGAAGGCATGGAGTTCAGCGATGGAGACCCTTATGCAAACTAAAAAGACACTTATAGTTCTTATAGGACCAACTGGCGTGGGAAAGACTGACCTAAGTCTCTCCCTCGCCTCTTGCTTTAAATGTCCCATAATATCGGCAGACTCGCGACAGATGTACCGCGACATTCCGATAGGAACGGCTGCGCCCACTCCCGAGCAGCTAAAGCAGGCAAAGCACTACTTCGTTGGAAACCTCGGACTGACCGACTATTACAGCGCGGCAAAGTACGAGGAAGACGTGATGAAACTGACAGAGCAACTCTTCAATGAACATGACGTTCTGCTCCTTACAGGCGGCTCGATGATGTACATAGACAGCGTTTGCAAGGGCATCGACGACATTCCGACAGTTGACGAAGAGACCCGCCAGATTATTCTCGAAAGATACGAATCTGAAGGACTCGAAAAACTCACCGCCGAACTGAAACTGCTCGACCCTGAGTACTATGCCGAGGTCGATCTGCACAACTACAAGCGCGTTCTTCACGCCCTCGAAATCTGCTACATGACGGGCAAGCCTTACAGCTCGTTCCGTACAAAGAAGGCAAAAGAGCGTCCGTTCCGCATCTTGAAATTCGGACTGAGACGCGAGCGCGAAGAACTTTATGAACGCATTCACCGCCGCGTTGACATGATGATTGAGAACGGCTTGATAGAAGAAGCACGCAGAGTATATCCGCACAAGGATTACAACTCGCTCAACACCGTGGGCTACAAGGAGCTGTTCAAATACTTCGACGGCGAGTGGACTCTCGACGAGGCCATCGACAAGATTAAGCAGAACACGCGCCTCTACTCGCGCAAGCAGACAACATGGTATCGCCGCGACGAAGAAGTGGTATGGCTCGAACCAGCACACCAGACAATTGACGAGATGATTGAGTGTATAAACGACAGGATAAGACAATCATAACACAAACAGCAGGAAAATATCAGCAAAACAAACCTGCGGTTAAGGTGATTACAAAAAATAATATTTAACTTTGCATCGAATTTAAAATTCAGGATTGATACAATAATGAAAAAGGTGCTACAAAAGACTGTAGACTTCCTCAAACTATGTTGGGGAAAGTTTAAAGGAATAGGACGATGGTATAAAAACCTGTACAAGGGTCAGCCTTGGTATCAGAAGATAGGCGTGGGATTTGTTTCGACAATAGTCCTGTTTTTGCTCTATCTGGTTGCCGTCGATGTTAATTTTCTGTACCTATTTGGCGACATGCCAAGTTACAGCAACCTAAAGAAGCCAAAACTGTACGAAGCATCGGAACTTTACAGCGCAGACGGAAAACTGCTCGGACGATACTTCAACGAGAACCGTATGCCTGTTACATACGAAGAGATTTCTCCTAACATCGTAGACGCGCTCATCTGCACAGAGGACGTGCGCTTCTACAAGCATCACGGAGTAGACTTCCAAGGTATCTTCGCCGCCGCAAAGGATATGGCTAAGGGCAACGCCCGCGGAGCATCAACAATCACACAGCAGCTTGTGAAGAATATGTTCAAGGCAAGAACAAACTATTCGCAGGGACTTCTGGGACACGTTCCAGTTGTCAAGATGATTGTGATGAAGACCAAGGAGATGATTACCGCCACAAAGATTGAGTGGATTTACGACAAGAAGACAATTCTTGAGATGTACTTCAACACCGTGGACTTCGGAAACAATACCTACGGAATAAAGACGGCGGCAAAGAGTTACTTCGGCACAACACCCGACAAACTTACGCCCGACCAGAGCGCAATCCTCGTTGGACTTCTGAAGGCAACAACCACCTACAACCCTCGCACAAACCCAAAGAACGCGATGGCTCGACGCAACGTGGTTTTGATGAACATGGTTGAGAACGGAAAGTTGTCGATGGAGCAGTACAACGAGTACAGCACACGCGACATAAAGACAACCATCATAGACAAGAAGAACGAGGTTTACACTGGCAAAGCTCCTTACTTCCGCGATGCCGTAGAAAAGCATCTGAAGCACTGGTGCGACTCAACAGGATACAATCTCTACACCGACGGTCTGAAGATTTACACCACCCTCGACACACGTCTTCAGGCGTATGCCGACTCGGCTGCGCGCAAGAAGATGAAGGACATTCAGCGCAACTTCAAGGCTCACTGGCAGGGACAAGAACCTTGGCAGGACGAAACTCATCATGTAATTGAGAACTTCATTCCGAAGAGAATGAAGGAAACAGTTCGCTATCAGGTTCTTGCAGACAGATACAAGAACTGCGAGGCAAAGGAAGATTCAATAGAATATTGGATGAACCAGCCTCACAAGACAAAAATCTACGACTTCAAGAAAGACGAGATTGTTGATACAACCATCAGCACCGTCGATTCTATAAAGCACATGCTTCACTACATGCATTGCAGTTTCGTGGCAATGGAGCCAAAGACCGGCGAGGTGAAGGCATGGGTTGGCGACATCAACTACAAGGCATGGAACTACGACAAGGTAACATCCATGCGTCAGGCAGGCTCAACATTCAAGCTGTTTGTATATGCAACAGCCATGATGCAGGGCTACACTCCATGCTCAAAAATGCAGGACAAGAATGTTGGAAGATACGTTCCGGAGAAAGACCCGAACAAGGGTAAGATGATTTTCTGCAAAGACTCTAACAAGCAAGTTAGAATGAGCTACTGGAGTCCGACGAATGCCAACGG
Organism: Bacteroidaceae bacterium; assembly: GCA_045111775.1. Taxonomy (GTDB): domain Bacteria; phylum Bacteroidota; class Bacteroidia; order Bacteroidales; family Bacteroidaceae; genus Ga6A1. Next base: position 13,063 of record JBGUGY010000074.1, read on the forward strand.
CTACTTTACCGGAGCATCATATCCGTTCAAGAGCGCGTTTGCACAGTCTATCAACAGTATCGCCGTTCAGGTGGGCGACTCGGTTGGATATCAAAACGTGGCAAACACGGCTCGCGCAATGGGTATCAAGTCGCCAATCGTTGCAAGTCCGTCTATCAGCCTTGGTGCAACAGACGTGAATCTTCTTGAGCTCGTAAACGCCTATGCCACAGCGATGAACGACGGTAAGTATCACGAGCCTGTTCTCGTTACAAAGATTGAAGACCGCGAGGGCAACGTAATCTACACCGCTCCTACCGAGCAGACTCAGGTTATGAGTTATCGCGCAGCATATCTTACTCAGACTCTTCTGTTTAGCGCAATAAAAGAACCGGGAAGCACCGTTGCCGCACTGTGGAGCTACATTCACGATGTATGCCGCGATACCGACTTCGGAGGAAAGACAGGAACATCAAACAACCACTCCGACGCCTGGTTCATCGGCACAACGCCAAATCTGATTGGCGGCTCATGGGTTGGCGGCGAGTACCGATGCATCCACTTCCG
>JBGUGY010000075.1:0-2399 GCA_045111775.1 Bacteroidaceae bacterium
CGGAATCGCCAGATGTCGCCTTCGTAAATCTTTCCGTCGGCATCTTCCTCATCTACGCGCCAGAAATATGTGTTCAGGCTGTAAACATTTGACAGTTTGTATTGTGCATCGGTAAGAGTAGCCACCTTTTTAAGGTCGGTTTCAGATGTTCCGACATAAAGATGATGCTTCTTTGCCGTCCATGCCGGATTCCATTTGAGGACGAGCGAACCGTCGTCGGCATCGGCGTGAAACTCGCGGTTTTCGGGATAAGGCGTTGTAGCCGTGGTGAGCGGATTTGGGCGGTCGAACACGAGCGCATTAACCACCACCGCGCTGTTGATGTAGGTCTTTCCTTTCTCAGGGTTGGTTATGTATCGCACAACCACCGTCTCGCCCTCGCTAACCGTAAAGGTTGCGTAAGATAGTCCCGACTGTGTCTCGCTCTGCGCCCTGATGGTCTGCGCCACGCCGCTCTGAACAGTCTTTCCGTTAACCACCACGTCTATCGGCGGATACTCGCCCGTGAGTCCGTCGGTATTGTTGTGATAGGCGGTGATGGTGTGAGTTCCGGCAGGCAATCCCTTGATGGTGAACTGAAGTCCCATGCTCTGGTCGGCAGAATAAGTGTAGTTGCTCTGGTCGTCGAGGATAACCGAGTAGATTCCGTCGCTCACAAGCTTTGAATATTTGTTGCATCCGTCCTTCCACCAGTTACAGTTTACGGCGTTGCCAACAAGCCCCGGAACAGACTCAACAAGTATGCCGATACTCGACGAATTGTCGGACATCAGAAACGAAGTCTCGTCGGAAATCTGGCGGCCAATCGCCCATCCTGAGAAATCGGGTTCAAGAACCTGCGCTTCGTTCTTGTTCGGCAGATTAAAATCAATCCTCTGCGCATACGTCTTACCCACGCTCATTGCCGCGAGCAAGACCAATATAGTTTTCGTTTTCATGGTAATAAAAAAATAATATCACGGCAAAAATAAAAAAACATAATTACATCACAATGAGAAAAATAGTATATCTTTTCTTTTATTATTTATTTTATTTACATATATTTGTGGCGCAAAGCCGTTTTTATGAGTAAGATAGAAGTTCATCCGCTAAAACCGTTCCTTCCATCGGACGGCACGATATTGTTTCTGGGCAGTTTTCCGCCTCCCAAGGCGCGATGGAGCATGGATTTCTTCTACCCTAACTTCATAAACGATTTCTGGCGGATAATGGGCATCATCTTCTTTGCCGACAAAGAGCATTTCGTTGTCAAAGGCGAGAAGAGGTTCGACTTCGGGATGGTTACGGCTTTCGCTCGGGATAAGGGCTTCGGATTCTTCGACACAGCCACCAAGGTTAACAGACTGAAAGACAATGCCAGCGACGAGTTTCTGGAAATTGTAGAGCCTACCGACATACGCGCCCTTCTGAGACAGATGCCCTACTGCCGACGAATAGTCACAACGGGCGGTAAGGCAAGCCGACAGCTAATGCTTCAGTTCGGCATAGAGAAAGAACCGAAGATTGGCACATTTACAAGGCTGAACATCACAGCCGAAGACGGAAAAGAACTTTTTATTGAATGGTGGAGGATGCCGTCATCATCGCGCGCATATCCGCTCAACATCAACAAGAAAGCCGATTTTTACAGAATGTTGTTCGAATAAACCTTTTCGCGGCAATCATCATCGGCAATAGCAGAAAAAGAACAAAGAAAAAGAACCTTATTAAAATTTAACCATTATGAAAGTATTTTATATCCTTGCCCTGCTCCTTGGCTTCGGAACAGGCGCGCTGGCACAGAATGCCGCCAAACAGCCCGATTGGAAAGACATAAAACGAACCATGCCGCCCGAATGGTACGGCTCAGAACAGGCTGCAAGCGTTGCCGACACGCTAATTAAATATCAGATGGAATGCGGCGGATGGGTTAAGAACCAAAACTGGAGCGGCAATATAAAATACGAAGAGATATACAACGCACAGCATAGCGGACTTGGCGCAACAATCGACAACGGCGCAACCGTGTCGGAACTGAAATATCTTGCGCGAGTGTATGCCAGCACCAAGCGCAGCGATGTTAAGGAGGCTTTCATGAAAGGGCTCAACTACCTTATGACTATGCAGTATGCCAACGGCGGATTCCCGCAGGTTTATCCGGCACGGCCGAAAAGCAACGGAAAGACGCACTATTCGGCTCACATTACATATAACGACAACGCCATCTATCACGTTCTGAGGTTGTTTAAGTACATCTGCGACGACAAAGAGCCGTACAAGTCACTCGAAATAGACCAGAAGACAAAGGACAAACTGAAGAAGCAGTTCGACAAGGGCATAGCCTGCATACTGAAATGCCAGATAAAGGTTGGCGGAAAGCCATCGGTATGGTGTCAGCAGCACGACGAGAAGACTCTCGC
>JBGUGY010000076.1:0-4777 GCA_045111775.1 Bacteroidaceae bacterium
TAACGTTGCAGCAAAACAAATATTTTTTTTACTTTTGCACAAATATTTGTAAAAGAAACGCATATTTAAACAAAATTTTATTGAAATAATGGAGACAATACCAAGTTTTGCGGTTGATCACACCAACTTGCGCCCGGGAATCTATATCTCAAGACAAGATTCTGTAGGAAACGAATTCATCACTACATACGATATCCGAATGACCGGACCGAACCAAGAACCGGCTCTCGCGCCTGCTGCCATTCACACCATCGAGCACATCGTTGCAACATATCTGCGCAACAACGACGAATGGAAGGACAACGTAATCTACTGGGGACCGATGGGATGCCTCACAGGAAATTATCTAATCCTGAAAGGCAACTATCCTTGCGAGCAGATTCGCAGTCTGATGATTGAGGCGTTTCAGTATGTAGCCGACTACGACGACAAGCAGAATGCCGTTCCGGGAACAACGGCTGCAACCTGCGGAAACTATCTGATGCACGACCTTCCGATGGCAAAATGGGAAGCCAAGAGATACGTTCAGCGACTAAAAAACGAATTCTGCTGCGTATATCCGGGAGTTGAGCGACCAACCGATAACAACGGTCTGCAATTCTTCGACGCTTAAAAAACTTTTTTTATTATAACGTAAAAATGGACTTAAACGCATTAGACATAGCCAGTCAGGCTGGTCATATAATGCTTGAAAACGGTGCTGAGATTTCGCGTGTTGAGGAGGTTATGGAAAGGATAGCATCGAGTTTCGGTGCAGATTCACGAAAATTCTTTGTGCTTTGCAACGGAATTTTCACCACCGGAAAAGGCTATGCCAATGTTGAATTCATACCGATTCACGGTTCGCAGCTCGACAAGGTTATCGAGGTTAACCAACTGTCGAGAGACATCGAAGCCGGAATGTACACAATCGAAGAAGCCCACGAAAAACTCAAACAGATAAGAGGCATTCCGCCCCACCCTGTATGGGAGCAGATTCTAGGTTCAGCACTCGGTTCGGCAGCTTTCTGCGCCATCTTCGGCGGCGGATTGGCAGACTGTGCCCTTTCGCTCGTGTCGGGAGTGCTCCTGTGGTTTTTCGTGCTCTATGTAAGCATGCCGTGCTTCTCTAAGGTTACGGGCAACCTTGTTGGCGGAATCTTGGTTACGATTTTCAGTATAGTGTGCTACAACTTCGGAATCGGACATCTCGACAACATTCTTATCGGAGCAATAATTCCACTTATTCCGGGAGTTGCCTTTACAAACGGAATTCGCGACCTCGGAGCCGAAGACTACATTGCTGGCGCAACCCGAATGCTCGATGCGCTGATGGTTTTTCTCTGCATCGCCGTCGGAGTGTGCATCACCTTCTTGATTGACAGCCACATAGAAGGCTACATGATTCAACTTAAAGGCACTCTGATTGACCCAGTCACGGCAACGTGGCCTATCCAGATTCTGTCGGCATTCGTAGGCACGGCGGCATTCGGCGTTCTGTACGGCGTTCCGCGCAAATATTACGTTCCGTGCGCCATATGCGGAACAGCCGGCTGGATTGTCTATCTGGCTATGCTGAGATATGCCGGCACAAGCACGGTCGAATCGGCTCTGTTTGCCACAATGACGGTGGTTATCTCGGCTTATTTCTATGCCTTCAGACTTGGTTGCCCAGTCATCGTCTTCCTCATCTGCGGAATATTTCCGCTCGTTCCGGGAGCAGGCATTTTCTGGACAAGCTACAACATCGTGAGCGACCACTTCACAGCAGCTCTCGCAAGCGGATTCGAAGCCGTAAAACTCACATTCTCAATCGTCTTCGGAATAATAATTATTACGGAGATGCGACGGCAAATCTTCAAACGTAAAAAGATAAAATAACACAAAAACAAGAAAAACTATGCTTATCACAACACATACACCATCGGTCTTGCTGATTTATACTGGCGGAACGATTGGAATGATTGAGAATCCCGAAACTGGGGCTCTCGAAAGTTTCAAATTTGATTATCTTGCCGAACAAGTTCCTGAGCTAAAGCGATTTAACTATCGAATCGTAACATACCAGTTCGACCCGCCAATCGACTCGTCGGACATGGAACCGCAGATATGGTCGAAAATCGTGCAGATTATCACCTACAATTACAATTTGTACGACGGCTTCGTGATTCTTCACGGAACGGACACGATGGCTTACACGGCATCTGCCCTCAGTTTCATGCTCGAAAATCTGTCAAAACCAGTTATCCTTACGGGAAGTCAGCTTCCTATCGGACAACTTAGAACCGACGGAAAGGAAAATCTGATAACGAGCATCGAGATTGCCGTGGCTAAACATTCCGACGGAACGCCAATGGTACCAGAAGTGTGCATCTACTTCGACAACAAGCTGATGCGCGGCAACCGCACGACGAAAATAAACGCCGAGAATTTCTCAGCCTTCTGTTCTTACAACTACCCGGTTATCGCAACTGCAGGAATTCACATAAACTACAACGAATCGCTGATAAGGAAGCCGAGCGACAAGCCGCTCAATCCGCATTATGTCTACGATTCTAACGTGATTGTGCTTACGCTTTTCCCGGGAATTCAAGAGAATATCATCAGACAGGTTGTAACGAGTAATACGGTTCATGCCATCGTTCTGCGTTCGTTCGGCTCGGGCAATGCTCCGCAGAAAGAATGGCTCGTAAATTGCTTGAAATATGCCGTGGATAACGGAATCGTCGTGGTAAACATCAGCCAATGCCTTGCCGGAAATGTCGAGATGGACCGTTATCAAACTGGCGTCCAACTGCTTGAAGCCGGCGTTGTGAGTGGTCACGACTGTACGCTCGAAGCTGCAATTACAAAACTGATGTTCTTGCTCGGTCATGGCATGTCGCCAGCCGAAGTGAGAGAAAAAATGACGCAATCAATCTGCGGCGAGATTACCGAATAATCAAGGCACAGCCAAGGTTATAACGTACTCGTCGGCAAAGTGATAATAGACCTTCAGACTGTCGGAAAAAGCCTCGTTTACTGATTGTTTCATAATCATGAAACCATCGGTAAACTCGCCGTCAGTCCGATAATAATCAACCACTTTCATCTGTTTCTTAAAATCGACGCCTTCCTTGTCAAGAAGTTTGTAGGCAGCCTCCTTGCCCGACCATACGGCAAGCGAAGAGTCTTCAAGAAGTTGTTGATTATCATTCCATAAAGGCTCGTCAGATTCCATATAATGCGTGTGAATTTTGAAAGCCTGCGGCGACTTCTTTTCCATATCCAAACCTATCGGATGCTCGTCACACAATGCAACAGAAGCCCATCCTCTTGAATGGGAAATCGAAATATAAGTATCTGATTGTCTGAAAATTGGAGAGCCGTTTTCTTTATACACAATCTCCTCGTCAAGACCACGGACAAGATACAGAAGAAATCGCACCCCAATCCATTCAAGCTTTCGGCTCGATGCCTTGAACGTGTCAATCTTCGTCTGATAACGAGCCTTGCTTGGCAGACAATCAAGCATCATGTCGAGCGGCTCGCTCAACTTAATGGCATAAATCCTAACCGCACCGCAATTGGCTGCAAGATAATGCTTGCCTTCAACATAGCGACTGCGTTCAACTCTCCATTCCGAAAAATCCATCAAGCCTTTGCCTCCTCCTTCGATTTAGGTTTGTCTCCTTCGGCAGCCGATTTTATCGTCACCTTCACCTTCAGAATACGACGGTCGTTCATTTCAAGAATCTCAAAATCGAAATTTTTGTACGGGATGACTTCGTGAACCTTCGGGAATTCGCCCTTCAACTCCAGAAGCAAACCGGCGAGCGTGTCGGCATCACCTTCGGCATCTTCGAAAATATCATCTTCGAGCTTCAATATTCGGTAGAAATCAGAAAGCATTACCTTTGCCTCGAAAATGTAAACATTTTCTTTTATCTTTACGAACGGAGCATTTTCTTCGTCGTACTCGTCATTTATCTCGCCAACAATCTCTTCGATTATATCTTCCATCGTAACAATTCCGCTTGTTCCGCCAAACTCATCTACCACGATGGCGATATGCACCTTGTTTGCCTGAAAATCGCGAAGCAAATCGTCGATTTTCTTTGTATCTGGCACGAAGAACGGCGGACGGATTAGCGACTGCCATCTGAAGTTGTTCGGCTTGCCAAGATGCGGAAGCAAATCCTTGATGTATAGCACACCTTTTATATTGTCCTTGTTGCCAAGATAGACAGGAATACGCGAATAATTGTTCTCGACAATGCACTTCAAAACCTCGTTGAACGGCGTACTCATCTCGAGGTCAACCATATCGAGTCGCGATGTGAGCACCTCCTTCACCGTTTCGTCGCCAAATCTGATGATACCCTTCAGCATATTTCGCTCTTCGGCAATCTCCTTTTTATCAGTCAGTTCGAGAGCTTGATCGAGTTCTTCCACGCTTATTGAATGAGACTCTTTCGAAGCCACCTTCTCGGCAATGAACGAAGAATGAACCAAAAGCGATGAAAACGGATAGAAAAGGGTGCGCAACAGCGAGATTGCAGGCGCAGCTATCCGGCAGAACGAAAGCGTGTGCTGAGCCGAATAAATCTTTGGCATTATCTCGCCAAAAAGAAGCAGCAAGAACGTAAGGATGACCGTCGTGAACACGAACTCGGCAATTTCTGAGCCTACGCCGAAATGCAGAATGCACGAGATAATGTAGTTGCAAAGCATGATAATCAGCACATTAACAAAATTGTTTGCAATAAGAATGGTTGCAAGCAACCGCTCAGAATCTGAGCGCAGCGTGATTATCCTT
>JBGUGY010000077.1:0-3010 GCA_045111775.1 Bacteroidaceae bacterium
GGTGCTGCGGTCAACCTCGTCTCTCGGCGTGGCGGTAAGTCCTACAAGCAGACCGTCGAAATAGTTGAATATAGCCGAGTATTTGCCGAAGATTGAGCGGTGAGCCTCATCAATCACTATCAAGTCGAACCTGCCAACCGAGAAGGCTTTCTCGTCGGTATCGATATAGTTAATCATCGTCTGATAGGTCGAGAACGTGATGCGCGCGTTTGTGTCGGGGTCTTTATCCTCGCTCAGAATAGAGGTTGTCATGTTAGGCAGCAGCTTGACAAAGTTTTTGTGAGCCTGACTTACCAGCGGTATTCTGTCGGCAAGGAAGAGCACGTTCTTTACCCATCCGTTGCGCGCAAGCACATCAACCAGAGATATTGCCACTCGTGTCTTTCCCGTGCCGGTAGCCATAACCAGCAAGCCCCTGCGATGCTTGTTGTTGAAATGCTCGCAGACCGACTTTATCGCCATCTTCTGATAGTGGCGGTCGGTTATGTTGTCATTTACGCTGAAATCTGTTATGTCGTGCCGCTTGCGCTTCTGTATCAGCAGTTCCAAATCGTTTTCGGAGTGGAAGGCATAGAGCCTGCGTGGCGGATAGCCCAAGCCGTCTATTATGTAGGTTTCAAAGCCGTTGGTATAGTATATCACAGGCTTTATGCCGTATCTCTTTTCAAGGCACTCGGCATAGAGTTCAGCCTGATGCTTGCCCTTTACAGGCGAAACGCTCGCCTTCTTTGCTTCGATAACGGCAAGTGGCAGACCGTTGCCGCCAAACAGAACATAGTCGCAATAGCCTTTGCCGCCCGACGGAATCGTGCCTTCGTCGGCAACCTGCATCCCGTCGGCATATTCGTTGCCCATGGCAACCTTTGCTCCTTTGTTTGGCATTCCGTCAACCTCAACTTCTATGCACGCCTTCGACGGCTTGATTGTTCCTTCCTTGTCAAGCACTTCCCAGCCAGCCTCTTTAAGCATGAGGTCGATATACAGCCTGCGTGTCTCAGCCTCTGATATACCTGTCGGAATCTGCGCAACAGGAGTCTTGTCGGCTGCCGCATCCTTGTCTGCCGTCTGCACAATGGCAGACTGCGGCGTAACCGTTACGGTTGCAGGCGTAAGACTTGGCGACTGCGGACTGTTAGGGATAAGGGCGTTGTCGAAAGGCTTTACTTCTTTTACAAAGGTTAGCTTTATAAGAATGGCTGCCACAACATTATAAATGTTAATAAGGCAGAAGAACGATTCTTTCTTTGTCACATTAACTCCGTGCGCTCCGTTGTTGCCCACCTTGCGCACATAGTGTACCGCCATCATCACCTTGTCGTCGCCGATAAACTCGCGGAAGGGCTCGCCGTCGACAAGTTCAAAAAGCGATGTTCTTTCGGGAATCTCTATGTTCTTCATCAAGTAGAGAGCCCTGACGATATATTCCAACGCCTTTCGTGCACTTATGGCGCTAATGTCGGGATTGCTTATCTGAAAATCCTCTGCTGCCGAACAGAAGTTATGCAGTTCCGTCAGCCCCAAATCTTGCAGATAGTCAAAGTTTTTCATGAGTTTTTGTTATTTTTTAGTTGAAATAGTAATCAATGCGGCTATCGAAGAGCGTTTTAACTTCGTTTAACGACTGTTTTACCAGCTCTTTCTGGTGCTCTATCGCCTCGATTTTTTCTGCAAAAGATTGCTGAAGAGAAAGAGGGGGAAGAGGGATTGGATATTTCATTATTTCCTTTTTATCTCCACGTGGCATTTTCTCTCCTTTTGCGTATTGCATAGTAAATTCAAAAAAATTATCTGTTGAAAGATATTTGAACAAAAATGCTGTCTCAATATCTTTTTCATATAGAGTTTTTCTTCTTATAGCAAGAACATCTCCATTACATCCCCCACAACAATCTGCAAGCCATATTTTTTTCAGATAAGGGCGAATATTGCCTACCAACACATCCCCTTCTACATATTTAGTCAGTCCCAAATCTTTCGGAACCTTTGTTGCCACAGTTTTTCCTTTACATTTTTGAAGAAGATTGTCAACACCTACATAGTTATTTATAGAAATATCATTAGAACAAATACGTGTTTTTGCATATTCGCACACTTCTCCCAATTTTTTCACTTCCCATTTTTTAGGGTTATCAATAGGGTCTCCAAACATCTCATAAAAGATGCTTTGAGCAAGTTTGTCGTATTCATCAAGTTGCGCCTTCTTCTTATCTATAACAGATTGCAGCAAATCGAGTTCAGCCACAATCTTCTCCTGCTCCTCCATTGGAGGGATAGGAATAACAAAGTTTGAAAAATCAGTTTTATTAATTATAGGTACAACCGGAGCATTTGCCTTATTAATCATTATTTCTCTAATAGACAAAATGCTATAAGATAAAAATAATGGGGTAATATTACTATTGGGAATTATAGCATTTATCTGTTGATTAATTGTTGCCTCAACTTCTAAAACACCTATTTTTCCAATCGAACCAATACATGAAACCAGAACAGAACCTTTTGACAGATGTCGTGATAAAGAGTATCCTTTTTTTGATAAATAATTTTCAGAAGAAGAAAGCCGTCCAATACCATCAGAAGGTAAATCGCCCGGTTTTATAAAACAAAAATCATTAGAAGAATAGTTTTCACTATCCTTTGTTGAAGGTGTAGAACCCGTTATCACAGTTCCTACTTCTCCCAACTTTTTTTATGTCCAGTTTTCTTTCATCTTTCTTTGTTTATAATGTTATGCACCTTTGGCTTCCGAACTGAGCGGGGCTTCTGGAGCGGCTTTTTAACTTTAACTTTTTTACAGGCAGGGGTTGCTTTTTGGCTGCGTTTGGTGGCTGGCTTTTTCGGCTGCCGTTTGTGGCTGCCGTTTGTGGCTGGCTTTTTCGGCTTGGGCTGACCGTTTTCGGTCGGCTGTTTTGCTTGCGGCTTTGCGGCCGGCTTTATTTTATACAGCTGTTTTGCTGCTATCGGCTGACCGAAAACGGTCAGCGTAATTTTGCGCTTTTTACCACCTTTT
>JBGUGY010000078.1:0-2463 GCA_045111775.1 Bacteroidaceae bacterium
TGGACTGTAAAGCATAAAAATACCGAGCAACGTCCAGTTTATTGATGAAGCAGCTTTCTTCGATTGTACAAATTTAAGGCAAATAGAATTTTCTGAAGGTCTGAAAGAAATATCATCAAGAGCGTTTGACGGATGTTGCGACCTTCAATCCATATTTATTCCAGCCAGCGTTGTAGAACTACACGAAGATGCTTTTATGCGTTGCAACACACTAACGTCGATATCTGTAGATAAAGCCAATCCGATTTTTGATTCACGAGATAATTGCAATGCAATTATACGGACAAAAGAAAACCGTTTGGAAGTTGGAGGCGGGCAGACAATAATCCCAGACGGCATCAAATCGCTCGGTATGTTGGCATTTGAGAATCGAACCAATTTAAAATCTATAAATATACCAGCCAGTTTAGTCGATATTTGTGGAAACTACTTTATTGGATGCGTTGCGCTTAAATCAATAACAGTAGACGAAAAAAATCCATTGTACGATTCGAGAAATAATTGTAATGCAATTATTTGTAAGAAGAACAACAGTCTGATAAGCGGCTGCGCAAACACAATTATTCCAAACGATGTTGAATCTATCGCACCATCGGCATTCGAAGGATGCAAAATGCTAACACATATCGAAATTCCAGACAATGTAAAAGAGATAGAATCTGATGCCTTTGCTGAATGTACAAACCTAAAGGAGTTCTATTTTCCTCGCAAAACAAGAATCATTCATTCCATTTTTAGAAACTGTGAGAGCTTAGAAACAATACGCTTACCTCATGGGGTAACAAAAATAGATTGCGAATTTAAGTATTCGTGCAAAAACCTGAAAAGAATCGTAATTCCAAAAGGTTCACGGCAAAAGTTCGAAAAACTCATAGAAGAGAAATACCACTATCTTCTTGTTGAAGAATAATTGCGCATCCCGAACGAATCCCGAAACAAACCCGAAGAAAATAGACTTGGTTCCGTACAAGATAGAAGATTCTGCAAACTAACAAACAATCAGCAAAGTAGAATGGCAAAACGACAGACAATTCTTGTCTATTCCGCACAATAATCTTTTCATTTTCGTAGGATAAGTCTTTTGTGATTCGATGGTTTTATATTATCTTTGCCACCACAAAGTAATTTATTTGTTTTCATGAAAAGAAAATTGTTTTTTATCTCAGCAGCAATGCTTACAGTTTGCGCACCGGCGTTCGCACAGAACGAGGTCGGTCAGCAAGCAGAGCAGACAGAACAAAATGTTCAGGAAACACGCGTTTCTGCCTCAGAGCAAATTCAGTCGGTGCTGAAAAACTACCAAGATTCACTTTCGAATACAATCTACAAGTTCAGGACTGGAAGTGATGCCGATGCGTTCAACACTCGAATGAATCCGTACGGATACAAGATGTTCGTTCCGTACACCTTCTACAAGTCGCCGGTAACTCAGCAGATGTCGCTGAATTCCGATTCTGGCAACGAGAAGCACACGCAGGTTATGGCATTTGCCAACAAGCATCTGCTTAACACATACATGCACTTTCCCGACAACTTCGCTACAACCGAAAACGATTTGAAGGACGTAAAGGTGAACATGGGCGAGGTGAAAAAACGCAACATAAAGGTTAGCAAACTTATCGACAGCGACGCTTCGAGCGATGTGGGCAAGGACAATGCTCTGGTAAAGAAGCCGAACTTCTGGAAATATACTGGCAACGTGTCGTTGCAGTTCACGCAGAGTTACATCTCGGGAAACTGGTATCAGGGTGGTACAAGTTCAAACTCGATGCTCTCAAACTTCAAGGCAACGGCAGTTTACGACGACCAGCAGCGAATCTCGTTCGACAACGCGCTCGAACTTAAACTCGGATTCATTCAGCAGGAGGGTGATACGATTCACAAGTACAAGACAAATTCCGACCAGTTCCGTCTGACATCAAAACTTGGTTACAAGACAGCCGACAACAGCAACTGGTATTACACTCTCCAGCTCGAGGCTTACTCACAGTTCTGCTCGGGTTACAAAACCAACGACTTGAAACGATATTCGAGCTTCTTGTCTCCGGGAAAGGTGGCTTTCTCACTCGGTATCGACTACAAGAAGACAGGAAAGAAAGGCGAGGTTTCCGTCCTCTTGTCACCGGCAACATACAACTTTACCTGCGTAACCGACTCGCTTGTTGACGAAACAAGTTACGGTCTGAAGGAAGGCAACAAGATTCTGCACGACTTCGGTTACAAGGTTCAGGTAACTTACAAGTACGAGTTCTGCAAGCAGATTTCGATGGAAGGAAGATTCTACGTGTTCTCAAACTACCACAAACTCGAGGGCGAGTTGGAGCACACATTCAACTTCCAAGTCGGGAAATGGCTTTCTACAAAACTGTACTTCTACCCACGATTCGACGACAATCGCACGCGCGTAGACGGCTACAACTACTGGCAGATGAAGGAAATGCTCAGTTTCGGTCTGAACTATAC
>JBGUGY010000079.1:0-3509 GCA_045111775.1 Bacteroidaceae bacterium
CAGATGAAGGCTTACTTTCCGCACCTGAAGCGGTGGCGCAAGTCTATTACGGTAGGCAACGACGACAAGTTGCCTGAGAATCCAGCCCTTGCACCTGTCAAGCCGCTCATCGGGCAGATGGCAGACACGCTCCCCATAGCGTTCATCTCGTCGGTAGACGGCGACGGATTTCCATACACCAAGGCGATGCTTGCTCCGCGAAAGCGCGAGGGCATCAAGGTGTTCTACTTCACCACAAACACTTTTTCGCTTCGTGTGGCACATTACAGAGCCAACCCAAAGGCGAGCGTGTATTTCTGCGATGCCGAGGGCTTCAAGGGAATGATGCTGCGCGGCACGATGGAGGTTCTGACCGACGCGGCATCAAAACAGATGATTTGGCGCGAGGGCGACACCGAGTACTATCCCGGCGGCGTTTCCGACCCTAATTACTGCGTGCTTAAATTCACCGCTACCGACGGACGTTTTTACAGCAACTTTTACCCAAGAAGTTTCGTAATAGAATAGCATAAACATGAAAAAAGCATTAAAGATTGCATTGTGCGGCACTCTCTGCCTTGCCTTGGTTGCGGCATTGATGGTGTGGCTGAAGTTCGGCTCGCTGATAAAGGGAGCAATGTCGGTAGAGAAACTCGACGACGGTCTGTACTACATGGAATACACCGGCGACGACGGCTTTGACGGACTGGTTGAGCAAGGCGGCGCAAAGACTTCGGGCGAACTGTCGGGCTACATAACCTACTTTCTTTCGCAAGGCTACTACAAGTCCGAAATCAAGACAAAGAAGACCGACTACGGCTGTTCAACCCTCGCCGCCCGAACTTCCGACGGCAACGTGCTGATGGGGCGCAACTTCGACTATCCGTCGGCTCTGGGCATGATTATCCACACCATTCCCGAGCATGGATACGAAACGATAACGACCTTCAACATGGAGTTTTATGAATTTGGCGACGGCTACAAGCCCGAAGGATTCAGAAACCAATATATGGCGCTGGCAGGACTGTTCTGCGCCCTCGACGGCATAAACGAGAAGGGACTTGCCATTGCCGACCTTGTTACAGGCGACAGCGTTCAGGCGCACCAAAACACCGACAAGCCCGACATGACCACCACCGTTGCCCTGCGCTACATGCTTAACAAAGCCGCCAACGTAGACGAGGCTCTGAAACTTCTCGAAGGCATAGACATGCACTCCGACATTGGCTTCGGACATCATTATGCCATGGCAGACGCCTCGGGCAGAAGCGTAGTTGTTGAATATGTAAACAACAAAATGGTTGTAACCGAGACTCCGGCGGTTGCCAACCACTATCTCTGCAAGGAGAATCTGAATGTGGGTCTGAAGGAAGGCGACGACCGCTACGACCGTCTTTGCAAGCGTTTCGAACAGGCTGGCGGCGTAATGAGCGTCAATCAGCTTACCGAGGCAATAGAATCGGCATCGCAGCCCGAGCGCGAAGGATTCCTGGGCACGGCTTGGACAATGGTAATGAACCTAACCAATCCGTCGGTAACATACTATTCGCGCCGTCATTTCGACAAACCGTTCACGTTCAGTCTAAAAAGAAAGAAATATCGAAGATGAATATTCTGATTATAAACGGTAGTCCGCGCAAGAAAGGACTAATCTCGCAGATGCTCGGCATTATGCGCAACGAAGCCGAGAAAAACGGCGACAAGGTCGAAACGGTCTTCACCAACGACCTTGACGTGAAGCCCTGCACAGGCTGCATGGCATGCCGCTCAAAAGAGCGATGCGTGCTGCCCGAGGACGACTCGCAGCGTGTGCTCAGACTGATGCAGGCGGCTGATGCCATAATAATGGGCGCGCCGTGCTACTGGGGCAACATTCCCGGCAAGATGAAACTACTGTTCGACCGCCTTGTGTACGGCCTGATGCGCGACACTCCGCGTTTTCCCGAGCCGCTGATGAAGGGCAAGAAGTGCATTCTTGTAAGCACCTGCACAACGCCGTGGCCTTTCAATATCTGGTTTGGGCAGTCGCGCGGCGCAATACGCGCAATGCGCGAGATAGCCCGATACAGCGGCTTCAAGATTGTTGCGACCATTGAGCGCGGCGGCACGGCAAAGCACTCCGAAATGACAGAAAAAGACAAGAATAGAAGTAGAAAAGCCGTGAGAAGGCTTAAATAACCATCATAAAAAGATTCTCATAGAAACCCAGATTCTGCGCGACGCAGAGTTTGGGTTGTTTTTTCATTCTGCATCTGGCTGGCATTTTTGCAAGAATGAAAAATAAGAGAATATTGAAAATTCTAAGTATAAAACTTATAATGAACAATTTTAACACAAAATATCCCTTTGGTAAATACAAAATAGTGCCAAGGTATAGGGAAGGTATATGCAAGGTATATGCAGGGTATATGTTAGGTATATGTTGAGTATATGTTAGATATATGTTGGGTATATGTAAGATATAGCCAAATTAGGTGATAGGAAAGTTGAAAATTCTGAATTCTATTGACAGGAGGAATTGAAGTAAACCGATAGCAAGGGAGTAGCAAGGGGGAATTTCGACGAAGCGTATATTGATACAATTCTGAAACTTGAAATTTGAAAATTGAAAGTTCTGAATTTGTAATAATTTGTGTGGAAAATATTCTTTTGGTAAATACAAAATAGTGGGTAGGAAGAAGGTAGCAAGAAGGTAGCAAGATGGAAGCAAGACGGAAGATAGATTCAAGATAGATTCAAGTAAGCCGGAAGGTACGGGGAAGGGTTTATAAAGGTAGACTAATGATTGAGAATAGTAATAGGTTAACTCTTAACATATAATAGCCAAAGTAGCAATTGGGGTTAGTATGGGGAGTGTGAGACTCTGGAGAAGCCAGTTGCTCTTTCTTTCCAAATAAACTGCCAACCGTTTGTAAAATACTGGATACGCATAGAATAGTACAATGTCGCTGTAAATAAAGAACAGAAATATTGCGTTTTGAGAAACTTTTCTTATTTTTGCAACCGCAATAGAAAGTAAGCCTAAAAACTTCTTTCTTATACTTATGGATTAAATTTAGCGTTAGCTATTTTCGGAATTGTCGTGAAACCTGAGAAATTTCTAATGACAATGGAATCCCGAGACAATAGTTACGCCTGCGCTATAGCGCAGGTGGAACTTATCTGGGATTTCAGGCTTTCTCAGGGCCTCACGACAAAGATAAGTGTTCACTTGCGCTTTTTCTTTGCCGTGATGCCCGTGCCGATTGCCTGAAACACTCCGATAAGAAGCTGCCGCCTTAAACACTATAGATTAAAGAAAAATGATTATGACAATTGGAGTTTCTCGTTTGAAAACATGAGAAACAGAGATGGCGTATAGCCTGTATTGTCCGCCGTGTTCAGTAATGCGGCGAGTCTTTTCAATCTTACATTTGCAAAATCACTATTTTTTAATATTTATGAATATGATTATCCGCAATTCGCCCTGCCGTTATATAATTTGTGCTCAAACGTAGGCTTATACGAAACGGCAGCGATAACTAACCGGT
>JBGUGY010000080.1:0-8241 GCA_045111775.1 Bacteroidaceae bacterium
GTGCGAATGTAGCGTAAGAACGGCTATAAGATTT
This sequence comes from Bacteroidaceae bacterium, assembly GCA_045111775.1. Classification (GTDB taxonomy): domain Bacteria; phylum Bacteroidota; class Bacteroidia; order Bacteroidales; family Bacteroidaceae; genus Ga6A1. The sequence goes on from JBGUGY010000080.1 coordinate 35, forward strand.
GTTGCAAAATCGAGCAAAATTTGTTCCGACTTCCGCCCTTCGAACAACCCGAATCCCGACATCAGACACTTCGATTCGTACGAAGAGTCGCAGGCGATGTTCAGAGAAAGAACGGAGACAAAACTGCGAAAGTATCTACAAGAGGAACTTGACAAGGCTAACGAGAAAAAGAATCCCTAAAGACAATGCGTATCGGGAGGTGGTCGCTATACCCTTCCCGATACTTCATGCCGTTATACGTCCTGAAGGGTTTCGTTCCACCGAACTTTAAATCGGGTTCGAGCAAGAACTCAAAATCGCATATCTGCGCATCCTCGTAGGTTGTGCACAGATTTTTTGTATCCGTAAGCAAGAGTCCGTTTACGATGCATTGGTCTATGATGTTCCAATATCCTTTGTACCGATAAGTACCTATCGTCTTACCATTCTTTTTATGCTTTCCGTTCATCAGATTGTAATACGAATTTGCCTTTATCGAATCGTTCTGCACGGGCGGACGAACCGCGCCAACGACTTCGGCAACCGGCTTTGAATCGGGATAATCGTTAAAATCTCCGATGATGATGATTTTCGGTTTCTGCCTTACGTTTTGTATCGAATCGGCAGACCGACGGATTTTCTCTGCCACACAAACTCTGAAAGGCTCGCTCTTCAGTCTTCCGCCAAGCATACTCGGCAGATGCGCCACCATAACATCGAGCGTGTCGCCGCCCATCACGCATCCCGAAACATGAAGGATGTCGCGCGTTGGACGTTGTCCCAACTTCGGTTCAATGCGAAAATATTCAGATTGAATCAGTTTGAAAGTTTCTGGCTGATAGAGCAACGCAACATCAATTCCGCGTGCATCGGGCGATTCGGTAACGCAATATTTGTAGCCCAGATTTCGCAACGGACTTCGGCGCGTTAGGTCGTACAAAACCGAGTCGTTCTCCACCTCGCAGAGCGCAACGATGTCGGGCGGAGTCTGCCCCTCGCCCACCGCCACAATCGTCTGAGCCGTATGCGCCAGTTTTTTCCAATATCGTCGCGGACTCCAGCCACGAATTGCGCCGGGCAGGAATTCGTTGTCGTTTTTCAGCGAGTCGTGTTTTGTGTCGAACAAGTTTTCGCAGTTCAGTTCCATCACGACAAAACGGTTCTGTGCCGTCGTTTCCTGATGCGGAAGAAGGCACACAAAAGCGGCAAAAGCCAGTCGTGCAAAGATGTTTTTCATAGGCTTCGTTTTGGTTTATTTTTTATACTGATAGCAACCAATGTCGGGCTTTCCTACTCGTTCAACGCCGTCCTTGTCATACGGAAGAAATTCCGTAGCCTCCATAACAGCCCTTCCGCGAGCATGCGAAAGCGAGTCGAGATGAAAGTCGTAGACGAAGTTTGCGTGGTCGATATTTCTGAAATTGGCAGCCTGAATAATCGGTTTTTCAGGCTTGTCTTTTTTCGACATTCCCGGCTTTTCGGCAGGCATTTCATTATCCCAAACTATTTCGGCAAATCGCGGATTATCCTTAACTTCCGGAGTTCGGATAAGGCATCCCACAAAGTTGTAGTCGAAAGGAATTTCGGGCATTTTCGGCGGAATTTCCATGAGTTCGTTCTTGCCTATTCCGGTAATTATGCAGTTCACAAAATCGCAGCCAAGCAATGGCATACGCTCGTCGGCTGAGAATCTAAGCGCAACTCCACGGTCGGCGCTCCACGGATAGAACTGCGCCAAGGTACAATACACAAAACGACATCGTCCGCCTTCAATGTGAACGCAATCTCCGCCAGCGTTTGTAATCTGCGAATTTAACACTTCGATGGTGTTATTTTTGCTGAAAATTCCGTGTTTCGTCACGTTATGAACAATTGAATTCCGAAGAAGAAGTTTCGATTTCTCTACACCCGACGAATCACAGATAATTCCGTAATTTCCGCTGTGAATATCGGCATTTTCGATGATATTGTCGTTGCTCGACTTGCAGATTTTTATTCCCTCCCATTGCGCATTTACGCGGTCGTAAGGCAGATACCAGAGCAATCGGTCTGTTCTGTCGCCTCGCATCACGACGGGCTTTTCAACAGAGCCGTTCACTTCGAGCCGCCCATAGACTTTCAATCCTGCCCCGCTGTGAAAGAACATTCTAACGCCTTCGGCAATTCGGAGCGTAGCACCTTCTGCCACGCAAAGACTATCATAAATCAAATAAGGTTTTGACGATGAGAGAGTTGTATCGCAGTTTACCACCAATCCGCGGAAGACTTCGGCATCCTGAGCGCTCGCCATCAGCAGAACTTTCTGCATCGCGCCACTTTCGAGTATGAAAATCAGCGAATCTTTAATCTCCACAGGGTCTTGCTTGCCCGTTACGTCGGCTGTCAGTTCGACAAAGACGTACATGCTGTCGTTCGAATGAATCTCAACATCGCTGAAATCCGTTCCCATCATGCCGTCGACATTCACTCTGAAGCCCGATTTACCGCCCGAGGCGAGTCGGATATTGCTTATCCTTATTCCTTCGTTCCGATTATTGAAAACGCGGAGATTCTGTGTGGAAGAGCCAACCGACGTAAACACCGTATCGAACGAAACGGTGTCTTGCGAAAACGAAAGCAAAGCCGACCTGTCAGTCGTGAAACTCTCGTCAACGCTGCACGAAACGGCAACGGACGCAAGCAGCATTGCAACGGCAAATGATAATAGAAACGATATTCTTTTCATACCTTACATAACGCTCAAAGGGCGCAATTATTATATGCTGGTACTCTGCATTCGCCACTCCATCTGCGGATGAACGGCGCGATATTCGTCCTCTATCTCCGAGGCAAAGACATTCAGTTCAATTCTGATATTTTCCTTGTCCTTAAAAGGCACGGCAAACACTCCGTCGGTCTCGTAAAGGTCATTTTTCAGGTAGATATCGTACTTTTCGGCAGCTCTGCGAAGGAACTTTTCCTTCAATTCCATAGCCGACGGCGACACGCACGACAATCCTTCAACCTCAACCTGAACCCAGAGCAATAAAATCTTTGACTTTTCAATATCGGTAAATATCATAATTATAGGTCTATTTTATGCAAAGTTACAAAAAAAAATGTATCTTTGCGCCAAAATGCGTTTAAAATGATAAAATTAGCACTAACTTGTGTGGCACTGCTTGCCGTATCAATGATACTTATGTGTATTAACATTCTGCTGAAGAAAAACGGCAGATTCAGAAGCCAGCATGTAGGTGCAAACAAGGCTATGAGAGATAACAAGGTGGACTGCGTACAGAGTCAAGACTTCCAGATGCGCCTAGACAATCCCAGAGCCGTGAAAGAACGAATATAAAATTATATACTATAAAAGAAAAATGAAGAAAATGACTCTTATGTGTGGCAGCCTCGCTGCTGCTACATTACTTCTGTTTACCCAGTGTAACCAGACTGCAGAGACAGCACCAAGCGCAGCATCTAATGCTGCAGGCACATCAATGAAAATTGCTTATGTCGAGGTTGACTCTCTTATGAACAATTACAATTTTGCCAAGGACTATACAGCACTTCTTACAAAGAAAAGCGAGAGCATCCAGAGCACTCTTGCAAGCAAAGGTCAGGCTTTGCAGAACAGAGCTGCCGACTTCCAGCGCAAGATTCAGAGCAATGCCTTTACTCGCGAACAGGCTGAGAACGAGCAGAGAAACCTTCAGCAAATGCAGCAGAGCCTCGAGGCTCTTCAGGGACGTCTTGCACAGGAGTTTCAGTCTGAGCAGAACAAGTACAACGAGGCTCTTCACGACTCTCTGAATCACTTCCTTGCACAGTACAACAAGGACAAGAAGTTCAGCCTCATCCTTACAAAGAGCGGCGACAACATTCTTTATGCCGACAAGACTTACGACATCACAAACGAGGTTGTAGCTGGTCTTAACAAGCGCTACAAGCAGCCAGCTGAGCTGAAGGGCGCATCTACTTCAAAGAAGGAAGAGAAGAAATAATCAAAAAAACATAATCAATCAAAAAAAAGGGAGTTTCTATTTCGATTCTCCCTTTTTTATTAAGCATAAACAAACAATGGTTCTATTCAGTTTTGATTTTCAGGTTCCAGAAAACAGCGAACTCGTCAGCGACGAGATAAACGACCGCGTTCAGGCGGTAATCAGATGCTTCGACGAGCGAAGCAAGGTTGTAGACCCCAAAGGCCCATGGATAATCCGTTCCGAAAGCCGAGAGGCTGCGCGCGAACTACGATGCAAAATCCTTAACGAATTGGACGACCTTGACGTGATTTTTGGTGCAATTGAAGATTTTCAATAAAAAAAGTTCCAAAAAGTTTGCAGGTTTAAAAATAAGTTGTATCTTTGCATCGCTTTTGAAAACAAAGCAACCACGCGGAAGTAGCTCAGTTGGTAGAGCACAACCTTGCCAAGGTTGGGGTCGCGGGTCCGAGTCCCGTTTTCCGCTCAAATAAAGCCCAGGTGGTGGAATGGTAGACACGTACGTTTCAGGTGCGTATGTCTTTGCGGACATGCAGGTTCGAGTCCTGTTCTGGGCACGACTGGTATGACCGAGATATTTTGGAGAGGTGGCGGAATGGTAGACGCGCTACTTTGAGGGGGTAGTGGGAGTTGTCCCGTGGGAGTTCGAGTCTCCTTCTCTTCACAATATAAAACATTCAGTAATGCGGAAGTAGCTCAGTTGGTAGAGCACAACCTTGCCAAGGTTGGGGTCGCGGGTCCGAGTCCCGTTTTCCGCTCACAAAGAAAGACTTGATTCCTTACGGATTCGAGTCTTTTTCTGTTTATCACTACCCATTCATGTTTACAATAATAATTCTTGCCGCCTATAGCGCAGAATGCATTTACAATAAAAGAACAAAGAAATCATAAAGACACAAGAATATCATTAACGAAATAAACTCTAAGTTTTGCCACTTTGTCTTCAGAAAAACAACTTAATTATATATATTTGCAATTTATAAGAAAACACAGTATCATGAATTGCAGAGAAATATTTGAACGTGGAATCAAATTTCACCACTATTGCAACACAGCTTACCCTCTTAGAGCCAATTCTCTGGCTCAATACGAGCTTCACAATAACGAAGATATTTATAGTGTTGTAAAACAAAACATTGAAAAACAATCAGAACTATGTCTTTACGTACATGTGCCATTCTGTCAGGCGCGTTGTAAATTCTGCGAGTATGTAGTTCTAAACCAAAATGAGGAAGGCGACCCAGACAAATATATAGAGCATCTTTTGAAAGAGATTGAACTTTACCGCAACATCATAAAAGACACACCTATTGTGGGTTACGATTTAGGAGGTGGCACACCATCGTTTCTTTCAGTCGAAAATCTTCAGAAAATCACCGATTCAATCAAGAAATTCAACCTACAGAGGGGTATGTATCTCAGCGTTGAAACGACTCCAGTAATAGCAGCCAAAGATTTTGATAAGATTAAAGCCATCAGGTCTATGGGGTATAATAGGATTTCTATGGGTTTTCAGACTGTTTCTGAAAAACTTCTTGAATCACTAGGACGCGAAGGCAGCAAAGCTGTGTACGAGCGCGCCGTCGAAAACATTCGCAAGGCTGGATTCGATCGTCTGAACATCGATTTAATGTACGGCTTTCTTAATCAAAGCGATGAGGATTTTGCAAACACGATTAAATATACAATTGCCCTCAATCCAGAATTTATAACGCTTTACCGCAACCGTTACAAAGGTACAAAACTCGAATATGAATCACAAGGCGTAACACTCTACAAGGTTAACCGCCAGTACGATATAGCATACAATCTGCTCAAGCAGGCAGGATATGTGGCTAACAACGGTAAAAACACATTCAGCAAAATAGATGGAGACTACGGTACTTCGTCATACCTTACCAAGAGGGTGGTTGATGCCACTTCGTACATAGGCTTCGGACTTGGCGCCCAGTCGTTTGTTGGCAATTATTTAGCCTACAACCTCGGTTGCGACAATCACAAACTTAACAAATATTTCAGTTCTGTAGAACAAGGCATTTTGCCTATCAACGATATTGCCGATATGCCTATCGAAGAGGTGCGCGCCAAAGCCATTTCTGTCATGTTCTACTTCGGTTTTATATCTATGAAGGCATACAAAAATCGTTTCAATGAAGATTTCCGCGATGTTTACAAGGTACAAATCAAATTTCTCGAAGACAACTTTTTGATGAACTTCGTTGATGACGACACCTTTATGCTCACCGATTATGGTGCAGCACATCTATACGGCATCATTCCGCTTTTCTATAGCCAACGCAGCATAAAGGAGATGTTTGCAATGTCTGATAAATGGCTTAACGATAAAAAAGGAGAAGACATTTATCTTGAAACCTACGATCGTAAGAAATACGATGCTCCGTCCGTTGCCGTCGATCTACTTATTTTCAACCGAGACCAATCAAAGATCCTGCTGATCAACCGTGCCGAGCATCCGTTTGTTAACAAGTTAGCATTACCGGGTGGCTTCTATATTCCAACAGATCTGTCACTTGAATTTGCAGCAAGTCGCGAACTTTTAGAAGAGACCTCGGTATCACTCAACATAACAGAGGATAATCTTATTAAAGTAACTTCCAGCAAAGACCGCGACCCGCGTGGTTGGATTGTTAGTGTGGCATACAAAGTTTGTATTGACGAAAACAGCGTGAAACCTCTTGCCAACAGCGATGCATTATACGCAAATTTTGTAGAAATCAAGACTCTGAAACCTGAAGATATGGCTTTTGATCACTACGACATTATCCAATATGCACTTAAAAATATTGCTGTCCGGTAAAACTCAAAAGGCAATAAAAATCCTCCCCGAAGCCCAGTAAATATGCGCCTCGGGGTCTTTTTTTTAAAAAGTAAGCCCCCTCAATCAAAAAATGTGGGTTCTGGTGGTGCTTTCTGCGTCTCTTTCGCAACTATGTCATTCCAAGTTCTGTCTGGTTTTTCCATAAACCGAATGAAATCGATGTAGTACATGAGCGTAAGGCGTATCATGGTGACAACTTGCGAGAATGCGCAGTTTCGTTTTATGCTTCTTGAGAGGACCGTTATGAGCAGATTGGCAATGAGTACGCCCCACGTCTGTACTTGTATGGCATTGACGCTGTCACCATAGAAGAAGTGCAGGGGAAAGTTCTGCTTGAGCTGTTTGTAGAGTGATTCTATAGCCCAGCGCAGGCGATAGATCTCAGAGATGTCTTCTACGGAGAAATCAAAACTGTTAGTGAGCAGCACCACTGGCTTCTTTTTCCCGTCAAATATTTCAACCCTGCGTGCTTTGTGCGTCAGCTCGTCTCTTGTAAAAAGCACTTTCTGGTCGATGTGCGTCACGAGTCCATCCGGATTTACATATGTCACGGATTCAAGCACTTCATATTTCAGGTTCTTCTTCATCTTTGTGACATAGCATACGCCCTCCTCTGTAAGGCGCTGAAACTGAGCTATGTCTATGTAGGCGCGGTCTATGGCAAGGGTGGAGTCCTTAGGCAGATGCACTTCCTTGAGCAGGTAGTGGTCGTGTTTTGCCGCGGATGTGAGCTGTACTACCATCGGGACGCCTACATGGTACTTCATGAGCGTATGGACCTTCATACCGCCTTTTTTCTTGCCTGACTTCGGATGCCTGCCTACGCCCTTGAGTATGTTGTCAAAGAGCGTTATCGTGGTGGAATCCATCATGTAGAGGAGCTTCTCCCAGTCTTTCGGCTCGTGTGTCTGCCCTTTGTAACTCTTTGGAGGGCGGCTGTCCGCTAAAAACTTGGCATATCTCTCCAGAAGGTAGGCATACACCTTGGCGAAGAACTCCTGCGGACGGCGTATGTTGGCTTCTGCCAGCGTACTGCGCCTCACCATATAGTTCAGACCGAGATGATGCAGTTTGTGCGCCTCCGCTTTCATGCCTATCTCCAGTTCGCGCAGGGAATCAAAGTGATTCAATATGCCAAACAGCATAACGACCAGATGCTGGTATCCGTCAAAACGCTTCACATACGCCTCGCTGCCTTCTGTTTCACGGCTAATCTGCATGATTCTTTCACGTTCAAGCAGATTTAATATCTGACTATACACCGGCTGTCCGGTAAAATTGCTATCTTTGCCCATGTTATTGCTGTTTTGTGGTTAAAACAAAGATAACAAAAAGGGTCGGATTCCATGCGAGGAATACGACCTTAATTTTTTTCACACTAAAAATGTTTTACCGGACAGCAATAA
>JBGUGY010000081.1:0-2902 GCA_045111775.1 Bacteroidaceae bacterium
ATATTCTGTGTTCAATTCCAGAGGGTCTGAAACACAGAAGTATTTTCTTGAGAAACGTACAGAACTTATAGTGCGTAATGGCTTGTGACAATATCATAGAAGAAACAATCCGATTGGTAAACGAAGGCGTTAGCGTTACGCTGCCCGTAACGGGGTGGAGTATGCTGCCCTTCATAGTTGGGGAGCGCGACTGCGTTGTTCTGCAAAAACCGGCACATACAAAGGTGGGCGATGTGGTTCTGGCATGGGTAGACGACTGCAAATACGTTGTGCATCGCGTTGTCCGCATAGACGGCGAAGACGTCTTTCTGATGGGCGACGGCAACCTCATAGCCATAGAGCATTGCTCGGCAGCCGATGTAAAGGCGCTGGCAACCCACGTTGTCGATTCGTCGGCAAAGAAGCATTATCTGTATGGCAGATGGCGGCGACTTGCCGTAAAACTGTGGTACTGGCTGCTCCCGATAAGGAAATATCTGTTGGCAATATACAAACGGCTGTGAAGATAAAGAACAGGTTTGATTAACCACAGCCGATAGCGCGTTCCGCTTTTCTTTCAGGCTTTAGAAAGAGAGGCGGAACGCGTTTTCATACATGCTTGTATAATCTTTTTTTTGATATGATCGGTTGGCAGAATGGGGCATTTGTTTTTCTTTTACTTACTGTAATACGAGTAATGATTTCCCCTTGGCAAAAAAACTATCCTTTTTCTTGTGCCATTGTCAAGAAAAATGTATCTTAGCAGTGTTTTTTGAAAACGAGATATGATCATTAAGGCTAAAAAGCATTTTAATTCTATTATCATGAAAACAACAGTCGCATTTGTGGCATTGGTCGCTGTGTGCTGTACAACTGCCTATTCGCAGAATCTGTTTGCCGAGGCTGGTGCTTCCGACTTCGCGACGACGGCTTATTGCGCAGATTCTTCTGCCGAATATTGCCGTGCCAACGAACTTCCGCTCAATTTTCTCGGTGAAGCCGTTAAATATGATGGTGAAATAAACGGAAAAGAAAGTGAACTCTCTGATTTGTCGAAACTTATCGATGATAGAACAGATATGAATATACAATGTTGTATATATGACAATAGCGATTAGTTTTGCTGCAAATTATCCCCATCATTCAATAAATCCAAAAACAAGTAATAATTCAATCCAAAAAATAATTCATTCAATTTATGAAAACAGGTATTTCACTTATGGCACTTTTGCTTATGGGCAGCCTTTGCGCCCGTTCGCAGAAGAAGTTTGCCAAGGTCGATGTGGCAGACTTCAAGCCAACCGTCTGTGCCATCGACAGCTCTGCTACCGCCGAGTACATCTATCGCATCGGTTCTACCGAGTACTATTATGCCGAAGGGCATTTCTACATTAAGACAGAAATCAAAACCCGAATCAGAGTTCTGAAGGACGATGGAAAGGATGCTGCAAACGTGGCAATTCTGTATTATTCCAACCCAAAGCGTCCTGTTACCGAGAATGACCGCATCCAGAACCTTACGGCAACGGCATACAATCTTGTTGATGGCAAGGTTGTAAAGACTTCGATGCCGTCGAAATACATCTTCAAGGAGACGGTGAACGAGAAATCCGAGCGTCTGAAATTCTCTGTTCCCGACGTGAAGGTGGGAACAATCATCGAGTATAAGTACACGCATATTTCCGAAGGATATCACAACATCGACACATGGTATTCGCAGCAGGAATATCCCGTTCAGTATTCGTTCTATACCATTACTATTCCGCAGTATTTCAAGTTCCATGTCGAGGAGACTGGCTTTCAGCATTCAAACACAACCCGAAAGCCTGTCGATATGGTGTTCAACGTGCAGGGAAATGTGCTGAAGACGGCGGGCGAGAGAATTACGACCGAGGCCGAGAACCTGAAGGCCGTAAAGGACGAGAGTTTTGTGTGGTGTCCTAAGACATACTCGCACCACATTGCCTTTGAACTCTACGGAATAGACATTCCGGGAGCCGTGTACAAAGATTATACATCATCGTGGAACAGCGTCCGAAAGACACTTGCCGAGGAAGGCGGATACAGAAAATGCCTTTCAATGAAGAATCCGTATTCTGAAGAGATGAAGCAACTCGGACTCGACGGAATGTCGGCAACTAAGAAGGCGAGCGCACTCTTCGGCTTTATTCAGAAGAAACTGAAGTGGAACGGCGACTACAAACTCGTTGCCGACAATCCGAACAAGGCCGTAAAGAACGGAAAAGGCTCAAATGCCGAACTTAACTTTATATACATGAGCATGTTGCGCGAGGCCGGAATAAACTGCACGCCGCTTCTGCTTTGCCTTCGCAACCGCGGACGACTGCCGCTTACTTATCCGTCAATCGACAAGCTGCACACTTTTGTCGTGGCTTTCTCCGACGAGAATGGCGCGCTCTTTTTTGCTGACTGCTCTGCCGAGTATGGCGATGTAAACGTGCTTCCGCTCAACCTCCTTGCCGAGGGCGTTCTGTACGAAAACGGAATTACGAATATCGACTCTCAGGTATTCGACCTGGCTGCCATCAGAGGCCATGCCGCAAAAACCGTTATCCGATGCGGAATAAATCCCGAAGGCGACCTCGTGGGCACAAAGAACAATACTTGCACGGGCATTCTTGCCGAGATGTTCAAGAAAGAATATCATGAGACGGAAGACAGTCTGGCTCTGATTGAGAAGATTGAAAAGTGGGGCGACTGCAAACTTCAGTCGTACAGCGTGAAGAACGTAGACGGAACAGGACTTAGCTCAACCGAGCAGTATCGATTCACAAAGTCGCTTGGCAAGAGCGGCGACCGCCTCTATGTAAATCCGATGGTGTTTGCCGACGAGCGCAAGAACTACTTCATAAACCCAACTCGCGATATGCCTGTAGAGTTCAGCAACTTGCAGAACACCGAG
>JBGUGY010000082.1:0-8386 GCA_045111775.1 Bacteroidaceae bacterium
TTGCTTGGAGGACAAAAAAACAACAGCCTATCAAGATGGATTATGCAGAAGCCGCAAGAGTGTGGAATGAAATAATCCATACATTAGATAATTATGTCAATATTGAGGAATTTCGCAAACCTGACATTATATTGTTTCCTGAATTATCTGTTGCCGAAAGATTTGAATCAGAGATAAAGAATTTAGCTTATCAAACAGGGTGTATTATCATCACAGGGCTTGATTTTAAAACGCAAGGAAATAAAGTGGAGAATAAAGCGCTAGTGGCTATTCCATATGGATGGCCTCATGGTTACGGACGCTCAAGAGCCAAAACCTTCTATTTTGGAAAGCGTTTTCCTTCTTCAGTAGAGAAGAAATTTATTGAAGAATGCGGAAAGGAATTCATTCCATGCAATCAATTTTATATACTTGATGCTAGAGAATATGGTAGAATAGGGCTAGCTATCTGTGCAGACTTTTATGACATAGAACGTTTTGCATTATACAAGGGCAGAATACAACATCTGTTCATCCTTGCATACAACAAAGATGTTAAGTCGTTTAATTATTTATGCGAAGCTATTTCTCGTTTGGTATATTGCAATGTTGTGATATGTAATACTGGGCATTATGGTGGTTCTATTTGTTTTTCTTTAAAAGATAAAGAATGGAAGCGATATATTTACAGACATGAAGGAGCAAATCTTTTTACCTCACAAGTAGTGAGGCTTCCTGTTCGAGACTTCGTTGATGCTCAGAAAACAGATAACATGGCACATGAAAAGGGCTTCAAGAACCGACCGCCAGGATACAAGTGGCAATATAATGACAGCGATAATAAAAAGGAATAAGATATGAATTACAGATTACAAGATTTAATGAAGCTCATCATACCAGGGTTGTATGTTGTGGCTTTTGTCGTGGGATGGATACTTTTGTTCTCAAGTTTGACTATAGATATGGCAAAAATTAAAGATATTACTAATATTATAGTGCTACTCATTCCTTTTGTCGGATTCATCGTAGGTTACTTTGTGGAGTGTGTTATGTCTGCTTTAGAACATGTCTTTTATTTATTAGGTGGCAGACGACCATCGAAAACAATACTTTGTAACGGTTTTAGGGGGCTTTATGCCCTTAAACCTGAAAATAAGATTTTTTCAAAGCATGACTGCACTATAGAATCTATAAAAAATGAAAAAGCTAATGAGATTCTTCAAATTGCCAAACAGAGCATTGATCGTGAGAAGGTTGAAGTATTCAGACTCAATTCTATGTTAGCAAGAAATATTTTTGGAAGTCAGTTTTTCCTGACAATATTATATTGTTTTGCATCAGACTGCTTCTGCAAGGATGGCTATTTTTATATTTCGTTAGCTGTTTCTTTGCTTTTCTTTTTTTATTGGTTTCATCATACACATGTTTATGTAAAATATGTATTGGCAGAATATGAAAAGACATTGGATTGACTTCCAAACAGCTTTTAATACTGTATAGAAAAAATGCGGTGGAGTCTCACCACGAGAGTCCACCGCAATAAAGTTATTTTTTTTGAGAGATTTGATATTATAAAAAATGTCATTTTATACAATTCCTTGTGCCATCATTGCACGCGCTACCTTCATGAAGCCCGCAATGTTCGCGCCCTTAACATAGTTGATGTAGCCGTCGGGTTGAGTGCCGTACTTAACGCACTGACTGTGAATGCTGTGCATGATAGTGTGCAGCTGCTTGTCAACCTCTGCGCTTGTCCAGCTAAGGTGCATGGCGTTCTGAGTCATCTCAAGACCCGATGTAGCCACGCCGCCGGCGTTCACCGCCTTGCCCGGAGCATATAGCATCTTGTGTGCAATGAATGTGTCGATAGCCTCAGGCGTACAACCCATGTTCGAAATCTCGCCCACGCACAGGCATCCGTTGTCTATAAGCATCTTGGCATCGTTGCCGTCCAGGTCGTTCTGGGTTGCGCATGGCAGAGCTATGTCACACTTAACCTCCCATGGCTTCTTGCCCTCGAAGAACTTAGCCTCTGGGAACTCCTCGGCATAAGGGCGACAGATGTCGTTTCCGCTTGCTCTCAGTTCGAGCATATATTCAATCTTACGGTCGTCCAATCCACCCTCATCGAGAATGTAACCGTCAGGACCAGAAATCGTTATCACCTTTGCACCAAGTTCGGTTGCCTTTCGTGCTGCTCCCCAAGCCACGTTTCCGAAGCCCGAGATGGCAATTTTCTTTCCCTTTATGTCGATGCCCTTTGTTGCGAGCATCTCGTTTACGAAGTATAGTCCGCCGAAGCCTGTTGCCTCTGGTCTTATGAGCGAGCCGCCGAAGTCGATGCCCTTGCCCGTAATCACGCCGCTCCAGTCGTGCGTCAGTTTCTTGTACTGACCAAACAGATAGCCCACTTCTCTTGCTCCAACGCCTATGTCGCCTGCAGGGATGTCAACCTCTGGACCGATGTATCTGTACAGCTCGTTCATGAAAGCCTGACAGAATCGCATAATCTCGGCATCGCTCTTGCCTCTTGGCGAGAAGTCCGAGCCACCTTTTCCTCCGCCCATCGGAAGGGTAGTGAGGGCATTCTTGAAAGTCTGTTCAAATCCTAAGAACTTAAGGATTGAGAGGTTTACCGAACGGTGGAATCTCAGTCCGCCTTTGTAAGGACCTATCGCGCTGTTAAACTGAACGCGATAGCCTATGTTTACTTGCACCTCGCCCTTGTCGTCAACCCACGGCACTCTGAAAGTGATGATTCGTTCTGGTTCGACAAGACGTTCAATTATTTTGGCTTTTTCAAATTCGGGGTGTTGATTATAAACATCTTCAATAGAGAGCAGAACCTCTTCTACTGCCTGTAGATATTCTTTTTCGCCCTGATGCTTGGCTTCAAGTTCCGCCATTATCTTTTTGATATCCATAACTGCAATATTTATAATAAAGTTTATATTTGTATTGATAATATGTAAAGCACTTGGTTGCACTTTGTCATATATCGTTAATGCAAATATAAACTAAAAAAACGGAATACGCCAAAATAAAATGTAAGTAATTTTTATGTTTTACAACCGTTTTTGAGATGCGGCGATTGCAAAATGTAAGCAAAATGGCGATAAATGCTTATTTATGGCTGTTTTTTAAGATTCCTCGGTAGTAATATCCGCAATAAACAGGATAATACAACGCTCTTGCTATTGCAACAAGATGTCTTTTTTCTTCGGTGTGAAACAGATGGTTCCGGTGTTTTACACAGAAGAATGCGAATTTTATCATGTTGAATAGCCCTTTTTTCTGCTGATAGTGAGCCATCTCGATGGCTGTCATTTTGTCAGCCGTGTCGAATGGAAGAGCCGAAAGCATCTCCTCTATGGCAGAAAAACGCTCGATGATGTGCCGTTTCAATGCACGTCGGTGGACGATGAGCATAAGCATCGTGCTCAGTTCCTTCTTCAGTCCGAACTTGCTGCTCGTAGGTTTTGTGGCGGTAGATGCGTCGGCATGTCGGCGGAAGTTCACCAATACCTTATTTATATATACAATATCGTTGTTGGCTGCCGCAATCATTTGCAGTTGCCAGTCGTACATGTATTTGTATTTCGGTTTTTCGCCCAGAAAATCAAGTATTCTGCGGTTTATGAGCATCGTGTGTCCTGCAAGTTCGCCCAGATAGCACAGTCGCAAGATGTGATAGTTAGGCTTTCGGCTGTCCCATATTACAGGAAATCCGTCGGAAGAGAAGGGCTTGCTCTGTCCCGAGCACAACAGATGACTGCCTATCGCCTGCATCTGCCATTCAATTTTCTCGGGTTCCCAGATGTCGTCTTGGTCGGCAATAGCAATAAATTCACCCTCGGCTTTGTGCAGGGCAGAGAAGAAGTTGTTGTTTATGCCGTGCGCTCCGTCGTTGTGAATAAGTCTGATGACAGGATTCTGCGCTGCATATTCGCTCACGATGTCGCAAGTGCCGTCGGTCGAGCCATCGTCCTGAACGATAATCTCGTGCAGCGGATAAGTCTGCCTTAGCAGCGACTCAATCTGCTCTCTGATGTAGCGCGCGCCGTTGTAGGTGCACATCACGACCGATACCTTCTTCATTTCTTTCTTATTTTTTGCATTGCGAACTCTATGCCCTCGTTCAGTTCTGGAATTCTGAAAATCCACAGCAGGGCAGCGTATGCCGATGCTCCTACGATTATCTTAACACCGAGCATTATGTATATGTTGCCAATGGCTACGCCCGAATAGTAGGCAGCCGTCATGGCTATGGCAGCAAGCGCGAAGAACCGGCTTATGTCGCCAATCGTTCCCATCAGCGGCAGACCAATCTCGCGGTTTACAAAATGATGCCACACGAAAATCCATGCTATGTTTACGCAGATAAAGGCGTAGAGCATCACCTTCACTCCCATAGGGTAGGTTATGAGCGCGATGCTCAGCTGTGTAACGCTCATGGCTATGGTATTGTAGAGGAAGATGTCCGACTTGCCCTTTGCCACAATCAGGTTCGAATAAAGCGTTGTTATCGGGATGAACACACCGCCGATGCACAGAATTTGCATCATCTTTGCGCTCTCTGCCCACGCGCTTCCGATGGTAATCTCAATCAGCTCGGGCGCGATGATTGACAGACCGAGCATTGCCGGGCACGCTACGAAGGCTGCAAACCTCAGCATCTTTCTGAAAACACGCGCCTGACGCTCGTTGTCGCCCTCCACATTGGCAAGGACGGGCTGCGCCACTTGGTTCATCATTCCGGTTATGAACGAGTGTCCCATCGTGTTCCATTTGTTTGCCTGAGTGTAGTTTCCTACTACCTTGTCTGAATAGAACTTACCGAGAATTACCGTGGAGATATTGTTGTTTATGTGGTTGAAGATGCTGGTTAGCAGAATCTTACAGCTAAATCCAATCATCTTCTTCAGCGGACTGAAATCTATTCGGAACGACGGCATGAATTTGGCAAAATGCCATGCGAAAGCCGTGGTTATGCAGATGTAGATGATGTTCTGCGTAACGATTCCCCAATACGAGAATCCGCAGAAAGCCATCGTTACGCCCGAGATACCAGAGATGACCATCGCGAAGAACGTGGCTATGGTGCGCTGCTTTACCATCAGATTTCTGAAAAGATAGGCGTAGTGCGCGGTGCTGAGACTGGCAATTACAAAGCTGATGAACGAATATCGCGCCAGAGCCGTAAGTTCGGGCGTGTGGAAGAAATCGGCTATCAGCGGAGCGGCGGCAAACAGAATTGTGTAAATGACGATGCTCGTAAGGCAGCTGAACCAGAACACGGCGTTGTAGTCCTCGTGCTTTACTTCCTTCTTGTTTACGATGGCGGCAATGAATCCGCTCTCCTGAATGCTTCCGGCAATGAGCGAGAATATGGTGAGCATTCCCACCATTCCGTATTCCGATGGCGAGAGCAGTCTGCCGAGGAATATTCCGAACACCAGATTAAGCAGCTGCTGTATTCCGTTGCTCAGTCCGCCCCAAAACAGACCTTTTGCTGTTTTTTCCTTTAACGATTCCAATTTTTCTGAAAGATTTCTTTTCGTAATTGTGGTTGGCAAAACTACAATATTTTATCAAGATATCAGAAAAAAACGGTCTTTTTTCGTGCGCTTCTCGTCTACAAAGCATTATCTTTGCACAGAAAAACAAAAAAACGATATTATGGAGCTGATATACCAACGCCCCGAACTGATGAAGGGCAAGACAATACTCTACGTTCACGGTTTTGCATCGTCGGGAGCATCGGGCACAGTAAAGAACCTGCGCAACATGCTTCCAAACACGCGTGTCATCGCGCCCGACCTGCCCCTTAATGCGCACGAGGCAATGGCTCTGCTGCATAATATCTGCGACACGGAAAAGCCCGACCTCATAATCGGAACATCGATGGGCGGCATGTATGCCGAGCAGCTCTACGGATTCGACCGTATTCTTGTAAACCCAGCCTTCCAGATAGGCGAGACGCTGAAAACCCTCCATGGAATGGGCAAGCAGAAATGGCTCAATCCGCGCGAGGACGGAGCAACAGAGTTCTTCGTAACACAAGATGAGGCTGATGCTTTCAAGGACGTTGCATCGCATTGTTTCGAGAATGTAGATGAGGATGAGCGCAGAACGCGCGTCTACGGACTGTTCGGCGACAAAGACCCGGTTGTTCACACGTTCGATATGTTCGCCTCGCATTATATAAACGGCATAATGTTCGATGGCGAGCATCGCCTTAACGACAGCGTGCTGATAAACTCGGTATTCCCGATAATCAACTGGATTGACGACAGACAGGAGGGGCGCAGCAAACCGGTTCTGTATATCGATATGGACGGCGTTCTTGCCGACTTCGACAACGGATGGCGCAAAATTAAGGACGAGGCTCTGCTTGAGCAGTACAAGGGCAGGGCTTACGACATTCCGGGATTCTTTGCCAATCTCGACCCTATGCCAAGCGCGGTGAAGGCTTTCCGATATCTGTCGGAGCATTACGATACTTACATTCTTACAAGTCCGCCATTTAGCAACCCAACGGCATGGTCAGACAAGCTGATGTGGGTGCAGAAGCATCTCGGAGTAGGCTCTTTCCGCCGCCTTATCGTGAGTCACCACAAGGAACTCAACTACGGCGACTATCTCATCGACGACCGCGACGTGAACGGAGCCGACAAGTTCATGGGCACGTTCATCAAGTTCGGCGAAGATCCTTTCAAGACGTGGGACGATATCATCGTCTTCTTTGAACGGCTCGGCGGACAGTAGAGACTTTTTTTGAAAACATAATCAACACAAAACGACTTATGATAGTAGAACGACTAATTATTGCAGACAATCAGCCTCTTACGGCATACGCTGTCGAGGCTCTGTGCCGAAGTGTGGCGCAGGAAATCCATATCGACGACTTGGAGATTGCCTATGCCCAGAATAAAACGCAGCTGAACAATCTGCTTCGCGACGGCAAGAAAACGGCGGTGGTAGTAGATTATACGATGTTCGACTTCACCAATCAGGAGAACTTTACGATTGTGTGCGACCTTTATCAGAACACATCGTGCTGGCTGCTTCTGTCTGATGAACTTACGCCTAACTTCCTTCGCTATGTCGTTTATCAGACAACGAATGTGGGAGTTGCCTATAAGGATGCTACGCTCGACAGTATGCGCGAGGCTCTTCACTATGTGATGACGGGCGTGCGCTTCATCTCGCAGCAGGCAACGCAGATTCTGCTACAAAAGGCTGCCGAGGCCGAGAACCGTCGCGACGAGCTCACTCATACCGAGCGCGAGATTCTGAAAGCCATCGCACTTGGAAAGACGACGAAGGAAATCGCCGCCGACCGATTCTCGAGCGTACACACAATCAACTCGCACCGCAAGAATATCTTCCGCAAACTTGGCGTAAACTGCGTTCACGATGCAATCAAATACGCCCTTCGTGCCGGTCTTGTAGACGAGAGCGAGTTCTTCATCTAATCAGATTTTTCGTTTGCCTGCTTTTGCAAGGTAACTATTGAATACGGAAGAAGGAAGATAGGACGCAACACATCCATCTTCCTTCTTCCGCTTTTTTCAAAAAATCACGCGAATTCGTGGTAAGGAAATACGTTTTCTGCATTTAGTTATTCGAATAAATTGCATTATGCAAAAATATACAGATGAAAAATGAATCATCATACAGAAAGATAACGAAAAGTCCCTTTCTTGCGAGGTTGATAGTAAGGGGGTAGTAAGGGGATAGTAAGATGGTAGCAAGGGGGTAGCTTCATCATAGGTTCGACTAACGTATATTAATGCATCTTTTCCTGTATCATGAGATGATTATTTGGAATGACGCTGAATGTGTCACCTCTAAGTAACCGCAGCATCCGTAAAATCTACGGAGTAAGATGACACGAGCATCATCGACCCAGAAAGTGGTCGCCCATTGCGGCAGATGATTGGAACTTGCTGTAAAATATATTCGGGATAGCTTCGGGTTCCGTTCGGGTTTTCAGCGTCTGTAATAAGGATAATCAACAGTCGGCAATGGTATCCCGAACTCGCAAAAATAATTTAATTCCAAATGATGAATTGTGAATTGTGAATTCTGAATTCTGAATCGTCTCCCCCTACCTATAGAAACCCTTCATAAGATTTTAGACGAACCACCATCGAATCTTTTGTCTACCTTTTGAATTGTTTTCCTATTCCTTCCGGCTTGCTTGGATGTATCTTCGATGTTTCTTGGACGTACCTTGGATGTATCTTGGACGTACCCTGGACGTACCTTGGACGTACCTTGCCACCATTTCGTATTTACCAAAAGGCAAAATAGTCCCCTTTTTCTACAATTTTGAATTATGAATTATGAATTGTCAATTGTCAACTGTCCATTGTCAATTGTTTCTTCAGCATACCATTTG
>JBGUGY010000083.1:0-4140 GCA_045111775.1 Bacteroidaceae bacterium
CACTCAGAGCCGAATAATCACCTATTCGATAATATCCGTCGGCATAGGCAAGGTCGATATCGCTTACCAACTGTCTGAGCCAAGGAGTATAGTTCAAAGCCACTCCGCAGCGGCTGATACAAAACGGATATTTTGCAGGATTCCAGTACTGCGAATGAACATCTGGGTCGGTTGCCGCACCTACATCGCCAAGAGCGCCTCCGCGTGCATCGGGAGCAATATCGAGAGAGTTAACGCCCGTATAAATAGGGTTAAATTTCTCTTTCTGCGCCTCGGCACACAAGGTAGAAATAAGTGCAATGGCTAATAAATATATTTTTTTCATCTTGTTTCTATAAACTCAAAAAATGCTTTTTTATTGTATCATTATCTTGCCAGATTGCATATTTGACGTCACATTATCTGTCGAAACCATCATTCGATAGATGTACATTCCGCGTTGCAGACGCGCTCCGCCGGCGGTCAAATCCCAAACATACTGGAACATTCCGGTCGTAGCCGTTCCGCTTTCAGAAACCGAATGTAACATTCGACCAGTAAAGTCGAAAATCTGCAAGGTTACTTTTACTGTCGAACCTGGTCTGTCGGTAACGATAGTGAATACAGTCTGCTCTTTTGCCGGATTTGGCGAGCAGGTAACGCTGCTGAGCATAGGTGCAACATTATCGCAGACCTCAAATGAAGTTTCGTAAACTGACGAGTTGTTGTTAACATCCCACGCTCTGAAAAGCAAAATGTGCTTTCCGATGCTGAGTTCTGGAATAGAGAAGCCAACGCTACCCTTCTGATAACTTCCAGCCTCCGACTGATAATAATCGTTTAGAATGTAAGTCTGATTTATGTCGTTATCAACAATCAGAACGATGTCGTGACCGATGCCGTTTCCTGTAGTGTTTATTCCGCTTTCATCATCGAGCTGGGCAACGAAGAACGGCGTCGTGTTCACTCTCGCCCCATCGCTGAATGTAGACGAATTAAGATATGCCGCAATCAGCGGACCTTCATTATCCGATGCCGCATCATCAACCGTTCCACCAACTATAAAATCGTTGTAATATCCAAGGGCAGAAACTCCTTTGTCGTTCAGCGCATAGAAGTTCATCAATCCGTAATCGTCGGAATAATTTATGTCAAGCGGAACAGGGAACGAGATTGAGAATCGTCCGTTGCGGACAGAGTCTGAGCCGACATAAATCTTCTTTTCGTAAGAATCGTAGTCGAGAATCTGCTTCTCTCCGATATTTCCCTTCGTCGTGATAGTTTCCTTATTATCAAAGACAGTCAAATCTACAATTCCGTCGAAATCATCGATAATATTTCCGGTTGCGTCACGAATTTCGCCATCGACAGTCATCACATCTCCGGCGCTTGCTTTCACCTTATTATTTGCGCCAGATTTTCCTCGGCAGCTGTTCACCACAACCTGATTTGTTGGCAACGCAAGCGTAACGGCTGGGTCGCCAAGAAGAGCATAGGCAAGTTTGTTCTCCGTAGGGTCGGAATAACCATCTTCGCCCGTTACGAGAGACGATTTTGCGAAACGAACGGCATCGCCGATAGTGAATCGTCTGCCATTCTTATCAGTTGCCAGCAGATACTTTGTAAGAAGCATATTAAGCGCGCTGTTATAGTTTGAATAAACCGTTCGGGCTGAAGCCATGACGGCTATCGCGCCAGCCTTCTCTTTTAAGATGAGCGATTCTCCGATATTCGATACATTGGCATCGAAAGGCATCACCTTGCACGATGCGAAAACCCACATAGGCAGATAAGGCGAAGTGATATCTTCGAAATCGGCAAGCGTCATGGCATACTCGTGCGAAAGTGTAGCCTCGCCACCATGACCTGCATAGTTCATAACAAGACTCCCGTTCTTAATCTGACTCTTTATTGCCTTTGTTACCGCAGGATAACGCACTCCTACATCGGTAGATTCACGACTGTAAGCATCCCAATATATGCGGTTTACAATCATATCTGGATGATTAGCCTCGACATCGGCAGCCAATTTTTCCTCGGCAGTCTGATGCGTCGGAGTTTCATCGTCGTCAGCCATTGCTGTGAAGAAATTCTGCCATTTGCCGGCATTCTCATTCTTCATATAAGCGATTGTCTTATCAACAACATTTTTTGCCTGAGCCACCGTTCGTGCTGGGATTCTGCCTACGCCAAGCTGTACGGTGCTCGTGCAGATATCAAAATTCCCCTTTTCCTCGAACATTCCGAAATAATCCTCTGCGCAGAAACTTTTTGTATCGCTCAATGAATTTTCAGACTCATAGCAAAGTAAGAAATCATTCTGTGAATATGCCGAGAAATCGCTGGTAAGCATTCGGTTGTCGTAGGCGCAATCGCCGAAAAGGAGCAGATATTTAGGTCTTTCGTCCTCGGTTGCAGCTTTATCATAAAGCATCTTCATAAAACGGCGATATGCGGTTGCATCGGGAGTTCCTGAAGAAAATTCGTTATAAATCAAATCTGCAGGAACGACCTCCACATTCAGCCCCTGCTCGCGATGAGCATCAGCAAGCCGCTCAGCCTGACTGGTCAAAGCGCCGCTGGCAGGAACGATGATTACCATATCTATCGCTTCTAAAGAATGAAGATTCTGATTCTTCACATTCTCAACAAATGTCGGAGTTGCAAAGTTTGAGGCAGTATTTACGGCAACAAATTCGTCACCTTTCGAGGTCTTGACCGTCACGTTGTATCCGCCTTCTGAAAGAGAACCGTTCAGTATCGAATAATTCTCAGAATCAGTCACATTCCATACAACGGTATTTGCATCGGCTCCCGAAATGCAGAACTTTTTGATGCCACTTTCATAAGGACGGAAATTCAGACTTCCCGATGTCATTTGCAACATTCGTTCATAACAGACCATCAGATAATCCAATCTGCCTTTTACAGAAGAGGACTGACACCTGTGAGTCACTCCTACCGAAACAACATCGCCAGACGGCATAAACTCGAAACTGTTAGAAGTGACCGAAGCACTATTATATTGCGCAAGCGACGGTATTGAAAGTTCGCCCGTCATTGCGTCGTTTACCGAAATTTCTGCGCTCGATTCTGCGTCTGCCGAGAAAACAGCCTTCAACAGCGCCTCACTTCCGTTCGTTCCCGGAATACTTAGCGAATACTTCTTCGAAACGCCATTCGAAAAACTAAAAGAATCGTAAAGATGGCGACCACCGGGCATCCAGCTCACAGCGTCAACTTCATACAAAACATGCTCTGGAAACGTGCTTGTCTCATCGCCATCAGAAGCCTCTTGCTCCTGCGGAAAAGCCATTGGCTCAACATCATCCGAAGCCGTAAGAAAATAGCACGAAATGGTAGAATAAGGATTTATTTCACGAGAGAAATTCAGACCGTTAGAATGATTCCACCTAACAATGCCCTTGGCATAGAACAACAACGATTTATCGCTTCGTCCGCGCCACAAAGGCAACTCTTTCAAATCATCGCCCGGCCACTGAGAAATGTTTTCCGAAAGGACCTCTCCGCCATAGCCATACAATCTGACCTTATCAGGATTGGTAAAGCCCCATTTTTTCAGCAAATCGGGTGTCAATTGATAAACGCCCTCGGCAGGAACGCTGATTTTAACCCATTTTCCTTGCGAGAGAACGGAATTGGCAACATAGCCCGACGCATGCACCGCCAAAACGCCGCACATGCCGAAGAGAAAAAACAAAAGTTTACCAACAAATCTCATCAAACCTTTTTATCTAATATTAAAGTCAAGAACCTTTTCGCCTTCCAGAAAGCCCTCGAGATGCTGTCCGACAGACACTGGTCCTACACCAACAGGCGTTCCGGTGAAAAGGAAATCACCTATCTTTAATGTACAGAACTGACTAACATAGGCAATTATATCGTCTACCTTATGAATCATATCGGCTGTACATCCCTTCTGCACCTGTTTGCCATCGATGTTCAGACAGAAATTCAAGTTCTGCACATCTGCAAACTTCTCCTTCGGAACAAATGTACCAAGAACGGCAGAATTATCAAAGCCCTTGCACAGTTCCCACGGATAACCTTTTTCGCGGAATTTTCTCTGCAAATCTCGTGCCGTAAAGTCTATTCCCACCGTAAAGGCATCGTAGTAGCGATGTGCAAATCTCGGCGCGA
>JBGUGY010000084.1:0-2758 GCA_045111775.1 Bacteroidaceae bacterium
TCTTGTTCTGCGTTGCCTTTTTGTTGGCTTCGTCGTTTTCAATCTCGCCAACCAATTCGGCTGTCTCTTCCTTCAGAATATCTGTAGAATCGGCTCTGAGGCTTGTTTCGGCATCAGTCGTAGTATTTGCCATCATGCTTGCTGGTGTTGCCATCATTGCAACGGCAACGGATATCGTCTTAAAAAATGTCACTTTTCAGAATCTTTTTGCTTTAACGCTGCAAATATACTAATAAACGCCCAAATGTGCAAAAGCATTTGCCGAAACATGAGCATGTTGATTTTCTGCCCTAAAAATATGACAAATCGTAACCCCGAAAAATATTTTGAAAAATAAATCGATATTATGCAACAACTAAAACAAATAAACATTAACTTTGCAGTGTTTAATTTATATGGAATTTGAAGGTATGAATAAACTTAACTTCGCAGCAATTGATATTGGCACTAACGCTGCACGACTACTTATCAAAAATGAAGAAGGAAAAGTGGTGGAGTTCATCAGATACCCTTTACGATTGGGAGAGGATGTTTTTACCATTGGTGAGATAAGTCGCGAGAAACAGGACATGATGATGCGCATGATGAACGGCTTCCGCCAGATGATGCGCATGTACAAGGTGAAGAGTTATCGCGCTTGCGCCACTTCAGCCATCAGAGAGGCAAAGAACGGTAGAACAGTAATAAAGCGCATTATAAAGAACACAGAGATAGATATCGAGATTATCGACGCTAAGCAAGAAGCCGAATTCTTGTGCTGCAGCCGATTGGTAAACAAGGCTCAGGGCGGCGTTTGGGCTTATGTCGATGTGGGCGGCGGAAGCACCGAGGTTACATTTGCCGAACATGGCGACGTTCTCGAGACAAGAGCCTACAAGGTCGGAACTCTGCGAATGCTTAACGACAAGGTAGATGCGGCAACAAAGAATCAGCTGAAAGCCGAACTTGCCGAGCTGAACGCAAAGTATGGCAAGGTTAACATCATTGGCTTGGGCGGAAACATCAACAAGTTGTTCCAACTTATCCCGATAAAGGAGCGCGACAACCTTAACATGCCAATCAAATCGCTCGTAAAGATTACTAAGGCTCTTTCAGCCCTGAGCGTAGAGCAGCGCATGTCCGACTACTATCTCAAGAAGGACCGCGCCGACGTAATCGTTCCGGCTGCCAAAATCTTCATCAAGGTTGCAGAGTGCCTTCAGAGTGAATATATATACGTTCCGAAGATGAGTCTTGCCGACGGTATTTTGGCATCGGTTTACTACGACTATAAAGAAAAAGGTATAGTTAAGATGTTTGATGATTACTCAGACGACGAATTGTAAATTTATAATCAAACATTTTTTGCATATTTCTTTCAGAAGTAAAGGAAAAGTATTACCTTTGCAGAAATTTGTAAAGTTCAGACTTATGTATAGAATACAAGGCTGCGTGTATAAACCTAAAGTTTGTATCGCGCTTGCTTACATAAAAGATATATCGCTGATAACGGAAGTGGAGTTCGCCCTCCGCTCCGTTGTTGGCGATTATTCTATATATAAATTGGATAAACATAAAAAGGTAAAAGGGTAAAAAACACGATGGAACCATTGAAGCATGAATGCGGTGTCGTTATGATACGACTGCTGAAGCCGCTTGAGTACTACCAGCAGAAGTACGGTACATGGATGTATGGGCTTAACAAGCTCTATCTGATGATGGAGAAGCAGCATAATCGAGGACAAGAGGGCGCGGGCATGGCCTGCGTGAAACTCGAGGCTAATCCGGGCGAGGAATATATGTTTCGCGAGAAGGCGCTCGGCTCGGGCGCGATAACCGAGATTTTCTCTAACGTTCACGCGCAATACAAAGACCTCACGCCACAACAACTTACCGATGCCGACTATGCTAAAAAATGTCTTCCGTTTGCCGGCGAACTTTACATGGGACATCTTCGCTACTCAACAACCGGAAAGAGCGGACTAACCTACGTCCATCCGTTTTTAAGACGAAACAATTGGAGAGCCAAGAATCTATGTCTATGCGGCAATTTCAATATGACAAATGTCGATGAAGTCTTTGCTGATATCACGGCAAAAGGACAGCATCCACGAATATATTCAGATACTTACATAATGCTCGAGCAGGTTGGGCATCGTCTCGACCGCGAAAGCGAACGTCTGTACGCTCAGGCTACAGCCAAAGGACTTGAGGGCATGGATATTACTCGCTACATCGAGGATAATATCGACCTCACAAACGTAGTACGCTCGGCAAGTGCTCTCTGGGACGGCGGATATGTTGTCTGCGGACTGACGGGAAGCGGCGAGTGCTTCTCGATGCGCGACCCTTGGGGAATCCGTCCTGCCTTCTGGTACAAGGACGACGAGGTGATGGTTCTTGCATCTGAACGTCCTGTAATCCAGACAGCTCTCGACCTCGAAGCCGACCAGATTAACGAGCTGAATCCGGGTCAGGCAATCTTGGTAAACAAGCGAGGCGAGGTTAAGCTTTCGCAAATCATTGAGCCTAAGAATCCGAAGCCATGCGCATTCGAGCGCATATATTTCAGCCGAGGCTCAGACCGCGACATCTATAAGGAGCGTAAGGCTCTTGGTCGTCAGCTCTTGCAGCCGATTCTCGAGGCTATCGACGGCGACGTAGACAACACAGTTTTCTCATTCATTCCAAACACAGCCGAGGTGGCATACTACGGAATGCTCGAGGGCTTCAAGGAATACATGAATGAGCAGAAGATAAAGGAGATTGAAAGTCTCGA
>JBGUGY010000085.1:0-3016 GCA_045111775.1 Bacteroidaceae bacterium
ATATATTCGCAGCAAGGATTTAGAGACAGCAAAGAAATTGGAATTACAGATATAGCGGCACCAGATGCTGATTGCAATCTCATTCTGGATTACATTAACATCCCGATAATGGCAAACATTTACGCATCCAACGGTTTAGCGGTGAAAGCCGGCATTCAGCCGGGATTTCGGATAAGAAGCAAATTCAAACTCACGGCTGATGGCACGACGATAAACGCTGATAATTTCACTCGTGATTTTGACCTCGCAATTCCACTCGGTGTATCATACGAATTCAACAATCTTCAGTTTGATATCCGCTACAATATCGGAATAACAAATGCAACTCGCGACATATATACAGAATCGGGGAATGCCAAAAACCGCGTTGTGCAAATATCTCTGGGATATAAGTTCTGGCTCTAACAAACAACTCGCGCAGAAAGTTTTTCGGGGCTTTCTGCGCGAGTTTTCTATCTTAAAAGACTTCCTTACCTCAATAAAATAGCAACCGTATCACCTGCTATGGTTTTGCGTTTTTTTCCTGTTGGTGTCATCATTTCTACGTGGGGACAATTTGTCCCTACGTACTCTGCTAACTCAGGATCACGTTTGCGCATTTTCTTGAAATAGTCTGTCGGATTGGCACTGTCGGTAAGAACCTCAACAACATCTAAAACGGAAAAATACCATTTTTCCTCTTCATCGTTCCACACGGAGCGAACTTTCTTTTCCTCAAATATCTGTATTGATGTTTTCTTTGTCATTGTCTTGATGTCTTGTTGAACGCCGTAAAGTTAAAAAAAAGAATCCAATGAAACAAATGAAAAAGAATCAGCAGTAGACAAATTGCCCTTCTGATTTTACAAACTCCCGACTTAAATTCGGCAATACATATTTCTCATTCAGACAAGCACAAAAAAAGGAGCAAGACTTTGCGTCCTGCCCCAATCATAAATATATCTTTCTGATTATCAGAATTCAAAACTTACGCCACCCATGAATGTAGCCTTTGGCATTGGATTGCCAAGCACATACTCGTAATGCTGTGCCAGAAGATTGTCGCCGCTTACCCACAACTTGACTGATGACGAAACAGCATAGTTTATGCAAGCGTTAAGAAGCGCGAAATTCTCGGTCGTCTCGCTCTCGCCAACAGAAGTGTATAGGCTGTTTACAACCATCATTCCGACAGTTGCGATGAACTTGCCGTAAGTCGTCTCTGCTCCGAAATAGCCCTTGTGCTCAGGCGCGCCAACAACAGCGTTCTTCATGTTGAGATAGCTGTAGTTTGAAACAAGATTCCAATGACTGTTGAGACCTGCTCTAAGACTGAGTTCAACGCCCTTGTTAGTGAGTTCGCCAGTATTGATATTCTTGCGGTTTACTGTCTGGATGATATTGTCGGCCTTGATGTAATAACCGCAAACCTTATAGTCGAAGAACGGATATCCGCCGCAGTCTATGCGCTGACTCCACGACAGTTCATAGTTGTAAAGCCGCTCAGGCTTGAGGTCGGTATTTGACGGCGGATAGAGATACATCTCGCGCATCGTCGGGTTGCGAAATCCCTTGCCGGCAAGAGCCTTCAGTTCGCCATTCTTAATCGGGCGCACAACGATTCCTCCCTGCGGAACAACCTCCGAACCGCTTACCGAGTGACGGTCGTATCGCAAGCCGGCATCGAGCGTGAGCCACTGGCTAATTTCCTGACTAACCTCGCCATAAACGCCAAACTCGTACATATTCTCCTTGCCCGACTGCTTGTTCTGCGTTTCGAGCACCTCGCCCGTCTCGCGGCTTGTGTAAAATGCCTTTCCGTAGATGCGCTGATAGTCTGCACCAACACTCACCTTTCCACCCTTCCAAAGGCTTGCACTCTGATAGGCATTGATGCCGAAGAGATGGTCGCGCGAGCGGAAGAAACGTGTCTGCGGAGTCGCTCCGGCAGCGTTGTAGTAACCGTCGTTTATCTTGTGGCGACCGAAGTTGTCGTATATGCTGATGCGTCCGCTTGTGCCCTCGTAATTATTCTCGACTCCAAGATTCACCGCTCCGCGAGTAATCCACTGGTCAGCCTCGAGCATAGGGCTCTGCACCGGACCGGGATACGACGCGTTGAAGTGCGTGATGTCGGCATTTCCGTATATATTCCAACTCTCGCAAAGCTGATATTTGAGGTTTACCAATCCGCCGTACTGCTCAAAATCCATGTTTTTACGATGATTGTCCGAGCGGTTATATTCAACAGCCACGTTGCTCGAGAATCTACCGTTCTTGTACTGATGCGACGCATCGGTCATAAGCGTTCCGAAAATTCCGCCACCAATGTTGATGCGCGTTGTGCCCCACGGATTGCGGTTCTCGCCAGCCTCGCGCGTGATGATGTTAACAACGCCGCCCATCGCGTTTGAGCCGTACAGAATGCTTGCCGGACCGCTAATTACCTCGACTTTCTCTGCCCCGAGAGTATGATAACTGTCGGCAATAGAATGGCCGTAGATTCCGTTGTACTGCGGATGTCCGTCGATAAGAACCATCACCTGACCGGCAGCCGACGAGATGCCTCGCATCATCATGCCACCCGTTCCGCCCGTGCTTACGCCGTAGCCCATAAATCCGCGGCTGTTAATCATCAGTCCCGGAATCTGCTCGTTGAGCGTTGGCAGGATGTTTGTTCTGTGCTGTCGGTTAAGCGTGTGTTTTCCCACAACCGAGATGTTCAGCGGCACATGACTGCTGTTGCTTCTGATTCGTGCTGCCGTTACCTTTACTTCTGAAATGCTGTCTACAATCTGTGCAGGATTGTCGTTCTCGTCGGCAAAAACACCAGTCGTGCAGACAAAGCACAACAAACCGGCAATAAATCTTGAGTTTGTCATAAAAATTGTTTTGTGTTATAAAAAGAAGATTCTCAGAGAATTAGTATGCAAATATATTATTTTTCTTACAATTTCTTGTATTTCAAATCAATTTTGTTGTATTTTCGTTCCTTCTGATTGTTCCAGTGCTCCATCAGACCGAGAGGTGCAGTAAG
>JBGUGY010000086.1:0-3613 GCA_045111775.1 Bacteroidaceae bacterium
CTCAACCTCCTCGCCGTATACGAGCGTGTACTTTGGGTCTTGCGCCATCGACATCGTGTGGCTCAGCAAGAACATCAACATTGTCAGAGTAATTTTTTTCATCTGTAAGATTGTTGTATTATATCAGTTTTTTATTGTTCTGCCTATAAGACAGCCGCGAAAGAAAAAATCCCTACGCCAATGACGAAAAAAATTAAAGAAAAATTGAAAGGAAGCGTTTTGCCTGCTCGTCGCCGTGCTTCATATACGCCTCAATCGCGCTGCGGATGTGCTTCAGAGCCTTCTGCATCTGCGCGTCTACGGTCTTGGCGGATATGTTGCAGAGCTGGGCCGTCTCATCGTACGACATCCCTTCTTCCTTTACATGCATGAAGACGGCGCGGCACTTCTCGGGCAGTTCGCCAAGAGCCTTCTCGTACACCTCGAACAGTTCAGACTGCTCAAGCCTCTCGCTTGGACTCAGCGCGCCGTTGTCCGACTCGGGCAGCTCGTCGTGGCTGAACCGCTGCTCCTTCTCCAGTATGTTTATGGCGGCGTTCTTCACCATCGTAAAGCTGAAGTTCCTGAAGTTGCGCGGCACAATCATCGTCTTGCGCTTGTTCCAGATATCGGCAAACACGTCGAGCGTAACATCCTTTGCCAGCTCATCGTCTTGCAGATAGAAGAAGGCTACTCTGAAAAGCCTCTCGTAGTTCTGGTGGAAAAGCGTGGCGAAGTCTTGCTCCGAGTCGTTTTTCTGAATGTTGAATAAAAGTCCTTCTGTATCCATCTTTATATAAAAACCTCTCTCGCGAATATGGTCGTTTTTGCGTTCGTGAGAGAGGCTATAGTTTTTTCTTGTTAGTTGGTATGTGGTAGTCTCCTGATTCAATTCTTCTCATCATCATTCTTTTTTAGTTTCTCTCATGTTGAGTAGTTTAATAAAAATATTGGCAGAACCAGTGGAAACCGATTCTGCCAACTGAAATATCCAATTCAAACAAAATGTTTTACTTGTTCTTCAGTAAATCGCGAATCTCAGTAAGCAACTTGATGTCTTCTGAAGGTTCTGCCGGTGCTGCTGCCTTCTCTTCTTCTTTCTTCTTCTTTGTCAAGGCTGTGATGCCCTTTACAATCAGGAAGATACAGAATGCGATGATAAGGAAGTCCAGCACGTTCTGAAGGAATGCTCCGTAGCCGATGCTTACAGGCTCTGCGCCCTCTGGTGCAAGCGGATTTGCAGGAAGCACAATCTTCAGGTCCTTAAAGTCAACGCCGCCGATGAGCCAGCCGATAGGAGGCATGATGATGTCGGAAACGAGCGATGTCACAATCTTGCCGAACGCACCACCGATGATAACACCGACAGCCATGTCGACAACGTTGCCACGCATGGCAAATTGCTTGAATTCGTCGAAAAACTTCATGGTAAATTTTATTTTATTGATTAGTTATTTTGGGTTCCGACCGATTACTTTACGTTTCCAACCTTAATAAGGTACTCGGCAATCTGAACGGCGTTGAGGGCAGCACCCTTCTTAATCTGGTCGCCAGAGAGCCAGAAAGTAAGACCGTTGTCGTTAGCCAAATCCTTGCGCACGCGACCAACGTAAACATCGTCCTTGCCGCCAGTGTAAAGTGGCATTGGGTAAGGCAGATCCTTCAGAGTCTCCTTTGCTGCGTCTGGGTTAGCCTTTGTGCCAACAGCCTTAGGGTTGTCAACCAATGTTACGCCGTTTGCAGCTGCGAGTGCAGCCTGAGCCTCTTCTACGCTGATAGGCTTCTCTGTCTCAATCCAAACAGCCTCAGAGTGTGCACGGAGCGAAGAGATGCGCACGCACATTGCAGAGCATCGTGCATCGGTGTGCATAATCTTCTTTGTCTCGTTAAACATCTTCATCTCCTCCTTGGTGTAGCCGTTGTCCTGGAACACGTCAATCTGAGGAATTACGTTGTAAGCAAGCTGATATGCAAACTTGTTTACTGTAGGCTGCTTGCCCTCGGCAAGTTCCTTGTACTGCTGCTGAAGTTCGGCCATTGCAGCTGCTCCTGCGCCTGATGCGCTCTGGTATGAAGCGATGTGTATTGTCTTGATGTGCGAAATCTTCTCGAGTGGCTGCAAGCATACAACCATCATGATTGTCGTACAGTTAGGGTTTGCGATAATGCCGCGTGGACGGTTAAGTGCATCCTCTGCATTACACTCTGGCACAACCAATGGCACGTCGTTGTCCATACGGAATGCGCTTGAGTTGTCGATCATTACAGCACCGTACTTGGTGATATCCTCTGCAAATTCCTTTGAAACACCTGCACCTGCTGAAGTGAACGCGATATCCACGCCCTTAAAGTCATCGTTGTGCTGAAGAAGTTTGACCTCATACTCCTTGCCTTTGAATGTGTACTTTTTACCGGCAGAACGCTCTGAACCGAATAAAACCAACTCATCCATAGGGAAGTTTCTCTCTTCGAGTACACGCAGGAACTCCTGTCCTACTGCACCACTAGCGCCAACAATTGCTACTTTCATTTTCTTGTCTTGTTTTATGAATTATAAATGTTATAATTTGTCGGCAAAATTATGAATTTATTTTTATTTACCCAATTTTTTTACTTACTTTGCAACAATTTTATACTTATTCGTGAACTTATGAGCACTCTGATACCCAATTTCCCAATAACAGACCCTACATGGGTATTCTTTATCGTGCTGTGCATCATTTTGTTTGCGCCGATAATCTTTAACCGCCTGCGCATTCCGCACCTCATCGGAATGATTATTGCGGGCACTCTTATAGGCCCTTACGGATTTAATGTGTTGCTCTACGACAGCAGTTTCGAACTGTTCGGAAGAGTGGGCATTTTCTACATAATGTTTCTTGCCGGATTGGAGATGGACATGGTGGGGCTGAGGCAGAACTCCACCAAGGGAACGGTGTTCGGACTGCTTACGTTTGCCGCTCCGTTTGTTATAGGATATCTGCTGGGCGTTTATGTGCTTCATTATTCGTGTATGGCATCGCTGCTGCTGGCGTGTATCTTCGCATCGCACACGCTGGTAACATATCCGATAGTCAGCCGCTACGGATTGAGTCGTCATCCGGCAGTAACGATATCAATAGGTGCAACGGTTGTGGCTCTGTTCCTCGCGCTGCTCATTCTGGCGGCAATATCAGGAACGTACAACAGCGATATGGAGGGCTGGCTCTTCTGGCTTGTCTTCACGCTGAAATGTGTTGCCTATATCGCCTTCGTATTCCTCGTATTTCCGAAGGTTATCAGATGGTTCTTTTGCAGTTATGGCGATTCTGTTTCGCAGTTTACCTTCTCGCTCGCGCTGGTCTTCTTCAGTGGTGCGATGGCGGCTCTTGCCGGACTGGAGGGCATCATGGGCGCATTCCTTGCCGGTATCATCCTTAACAGATACATTCCGCATGTATCTCCGCTGATGAACAGGCTTGAGTTTGTGGGCAACGCGCTGTTCATTCCGTATTTCCTGATTGGTGTCGGAATGATTATCAACGTGCGTCTTCTTGCCGATACCGATACGCTCCTCGTGGTGGCGATAATGCTGCTTGTGGCAACTGTGTCGAAGGCTATTCCGGCATGGGGCATAACGCGAATCTTCAAGATG
>JBGUGY010000087.1:0-5024 GCA_045111775.1 Bacteroidaceae bacterium
GATGATAACTACCGCTAACAAAATGAGCACAATGCCCACTGCAAGCCTTAGCGAGAAGGATTCGCCAAACACCAGAACGCCCACAGCCACGGCGGTTAGAGGCTCGAGCGCGCCCATTATAGCCGTTGGAGTTGCCCCAACTTCGTGAACGGCGATGGTCATGAGAACAAGCGAAAGGATTGTCGGCACAACGCCAAGCCAGCACGCAAAGAACCAAGCACGGGGCGATGGCGGAAACTGCAAATGCAACTCGGGCGAAGTAAGCGAGAAAAGCAGAAGCGTAAGCATACACGACAGCAGAACATAGAACGTGAGTTTGAGCGACGACATACGGATGCTCGACTGATTAACGTAGATTATGTACAGAGCATACGACAGCGACGACAGCATCACGAGCGCGATACCTACCGTGCTGAGTGTTGCGCCCTCGCCTCCCCTATAGAGCAAGGCGATGCCAGCAAGCGACAGTAAAATAGACAAAACCGTAGATTTTGTTACCCGTTCCTTGAAAAATATCGACATAATCACCGCCACCAAAACCGGGTAGACAAACAGAATGGTTGATGCAATTCCGGCATCCATGTATCTGAAACTGAGGTAGTAAGTTATACTCGAAATGGCAAACATAACACCGAGCGTCATCAGCACTTTAAATTCGTGCAGAGTTATGCCTAACGGCTTTCGCTTAATCATCAGCAACACACCCAAGATTGCCGCAGCCAGCGAAAAACGGTAAAAAAGCACCGACGAGGTGTTTACGCCCTCGGCATACAACGGCAGCGCGCCAAGCGGATTCGTTCCGTAGAACACCGCCGCCAAAATCCCACAAATTATCCCTTTATTCTCTTTTAACCTTGCAAAATTTCCCATCTCAATACATGTTCAAACAATCTTCCTACTCGCAATAAAAATGATCAACCGCTATCGACACGTTCAACCCCGGAACGAGTGGCTGTACCTCGGCTGTAAGCGCAGCCACAAGCGCGGCATCGTCGTGGACGGAAATGTCGGGAACGACATCGACGGCAAGCAGATTCTCCTTCTCGGAATAATAAAATCCGTGAACCTGAAGAATCTCGGCATGAGCCGCCAGCGTCTGCATCACCTTCGACTGAAGTTCTGCCCTACGGTTAGCTCCTGTGGCAACGGCATACACGCCAACCGTCATTATAATTCCATGCCGCTCGTACATCATTGAGTTTATCTTGCGCGTTACTCCGTGAATTTCGTGAGCCGACATTGTGTCGTAAACACTAACATGAATAGAGCCAATCATCACATCGTGTCCGTAACTGTGCAGAATGAGGTCGTACACTCCCAGAACGCCCTCTACTGCTGCCGCTTCCTGCTTTATCTGCTTTGTGAACTCGGCAGACAGACGCGAGCCGAGAAGCTCGTTCACCGGCGACTTTAGCATCTCAACTCCGGCTTTGATGATTACAGCCGATATCAGAACGCCAAGAATGCCGTCTAAAGAAACGTCGAAAAGCATCGTTAGCCCAGCAGAAATGAGCGTTGTGAGCGTGATGAAGGCATCGAACAGCGCGTCGGAGCCCGATGCAACAAGCGCGTCGCTCTCAAGAGTCTCGCCCTTGCGCTTTACATAGAATCCCAAAATCAGCTTTACAACGATGGCAACGACAATGACCACAAGCGTAATCGTGGTGTATGTCGGAGCGGTGGGGTTGAATATCTTCTTTGCCGACTCGATGAGCGATGTGATGCCAGCCGACAGAACGATAACGGCGATGATGATGGCACTGAAATACTCAACTCTGCCGTAGCCGAAAGGATGCTCGTGGTCTGCCGGACGCTGCGACAGCTTTGTTCCAACAATGGTTATTACGCTCGACAAGGCATCGCTCAAATTGTTTACGGCGTCCATCACTATGGCAACGCTGCCCGACAATATGCCTATTGCTGCCTTGAAGCCGGCAAGCAGCACATTTGCCACAATCCCGACGATGCTTGTTCTGATTATCTGCGAACTACGATTCATATTCTTGTTGTTTGGTTGTTTTCTGAAAAATGCGCTGCAAAAGTAAGAAAAATATTCAACATCGCAGACGGAATGTCCGACAATGCTTATAATTTGTTATACCAGATTACTTTCTTGAAATAAAGCAGCATCCATTCTTCATAATTGTCACTATTTATGCCACAAAAAGGACAAAATCCTTCTGTCGATAAGCAGAAGTTTCTTAATTCATATCTAGTTCCTCGCCTGTCAAATGAGTTTTTCCTGATGTCTGAAATCCAGAAAATAATTGCAGATGCAAGGAAAATCTGTCAGCCGAAAAATGCCAGAATAAAGAGCCAATAACTGAACACTTAACCCGACAGGCGGCAACAACCAGAATTTACTTATGAATTTCAGCATCATCTTACTTTTTTGTCAATAATTTCAACTATATTATCGCTCATTACCTGTCTTATCAAATACGATCATATCAGCCAACTGCAGAAAATAATCATTTGACCAGATATCAAGTTCTCTTTTGTCGATAATATACGGTAGGACATCAGACTTTACTGAATTGATGTCAGCTGAGGACAGTCGCTCTTTCAGTAGTTCGAGGAAGTGCTCTTTAGTGAGGTCAATGCCATTGAATTCCTTCGTTCTAATTTTGAGATGATCAAAATCCAGAGGGATACGATTGCGCACATACCACTCGAAGTCATACCAATCACGCCCCTTGATGCGATTACGCCACGCACGAAAAGTAAGCGCATGCATTTTGCCGGCATACAAATCGGGCAGCGCAAAGCAACGTGTAGAGAAAGAGAATGGCTGAAGGAGGAGTTTCTGTTCCGTATTGAATGAAAGAGGAGGGTTGGTATCTACCTCAATTTTGATTTTCAATGTCCTTTCTGTTTGGAAAGCAATATTG
Organism: Bacteroidaceae bacterium; assembly: GCA_045111775.1. GTDB lineage: Bacteria > Bacteroidota > Bacteroidia > Bacteroidales > Bacteroidaceae > Ga6A1. The sequence goes on from JBGUGY010000087.1 coordinate 2,892, forward strand.
TACACATCCGTGTTATCCTTCAGAAAGGCAGATTCCACCTTGCCAAAGTTACGCTTGTCCTTTTTTGTGATGGTGACTTCCCTTCCCAGCAGACGTGCCTCCTCTATTATGGACGGAAAATATGCCTCAAAATTGAACTTCGGATTCTTCTCTAACAAAGAGAAGTCCATATCCTCGGAATAGCGCTTTAACCCATGGAATATTCTAAGGCATGTACCACCATAGAAAGCGGCCTCCTTGAAGAATCCGCCACGATATAGCCCGCTCAAAACCACCTGCTGCATCACCTCGTATAGTGCATTTTTGCGATCATTATCACCTGCAATGGTATGCTGTTTAAGCATTTGTTCAAAAATGTCTGACATGCTTTATGTATTTGATTAGTGTGTTAATACTGCTCTGCTTTCGACTGACGGGTGCACACTTTTCAAGAACCTCAATATCGAAGTCTGCAAGTGCGTCTGTATCAAAGCGGATATCTTCTTCAAGGTAAATCTCCACATCCTTCATGGAACGAAGAAAAAGACTCTTGCTAAAGTTGATTACATCACACAATGCCTTTTCGGGTGATGCAATCAAGAAGTTCACTCCATCTGCCTGCTCCATCCGTATGCCAATATGAAAATAATCTGGCTGGCAGTTCTGATAATCAAAGCTCCCAACGGCATTGTCAAACTCCCTGGAATGCTTGGTTGTAACGGAAGTAACCAAATATACTCTTTCTGGTATCAAGCCGTAATAACGCAAGGCATATTCTCTGCCCACATACGAAGGTCCGTAGATATGATTGGCAATCAGTTCCTTCGACAGTACCTTGCCTGTTTCCATGCTGTTTGCAACATACATGCCCTTCTTCAGTCGCACAATCTGTCCCGCCCTCTCCAGCGCACGTGCCTTCTCATTAATATGCTTGTTGTTAGGGAAAATCGAACTTAGCACATTAACATCAAACGGAACGTTTCCTATGTCTCTAAATGGCGTCATAAGAGATAATCATTACTTTACAAATGCAAAGATGGTAATAATCCGTATAGAAAACAAATAAAATCATGCTTTTCTGTACGGATTGCAACATATTTAACTTTTATTGGCTCAAAATGATTTGTTATACCAGATTACTTTCTTGAAATAAAGCAGCATCCATTCTTCATAATTGTCACTATTTATGCCACAAAAAGACCAAAGTCCTTCTTTCGACAAACTGATATTATCTCGTAGATAATCGAATTCATGGAAATAAGGCAACGCAATATTACATAATGAATCCAAGCCACAATCGCAAGACATTTCACCGTCAAGAACCTTCTGGGCAATATACAAGACGTAATGGCTATAGATTTCTTCATCTGTAAAATTCCAGTTAAGCTCGCAGAGAATTTTGTCGAAAAGCGCCTTGAATTCAAACGGATTCATATTCAGTTCCTCGCCTGCCAACTGAGTTATTCCAGATGTCAGAAAACCGTTCTCCATCATATCCATAGCCCAATATCTAAATTCTTTTGACATTGATTGTCCAGACTTTAATAAGAACAAGATGTTTATTGTGTCGGGGACAATATTGCATATTGAATCTAATTTTACGTTAAACTCTGGCAGACACACAACACAATCATCAGGGACTGTTATTTCCGACGGAACTTCTGACTTCTTGGCGAATATATTTCTTATCCTTTTCACTATGAATATTATAAGAAGCACCACGAAAACAAGAGGTAATAAAACATAAACAATATTCTCTGCCACCATCGGAGTCACCATCAACCAAAACATAACAAGGATAAGCAGCAATACTTCCAACAAGACAAATAGCAAGTGCCAGAATTTACTTATGAATTTCAGAATCATCTTAAATTTTGAACTTTTTAAATCTATGCAAAGATAAGGCGCAAAAACGAAATTAGCAATCGTTTTGCGCCTTATCTTCAATATTCACTTTTTATTTTTCAAACTCCTCTTTCTGCCCAGTCGCCACGGTCGAGACTGCGGTAGCCTATTGCCTCGGCAATGTGGTTTGACTTTATCTTCTCCGAGCCTTCGAGGTCGGCAATGGTGCGCGCCACCTTGAGTATTCGGTTGTAAGCACGAGCTGAGAGTTTCAGACGCTCCATCGCCTTGCGAAGCATCTCCATCGAT
>JBGUGY010000088.1:0-3244 GCA_045111775.1 Bacteroidaceae bacterium
CAAGGGCGACCAGCTGGAGCGTGAGGGCGACCCCGCACGATGGTTCGGCTTGGTCACCGAGGGGTGCTTCAAGTATGTAACGTATGGCATCAGCGATGACAGGGAGCATATCACATGGTTCTCGTTCGAGGGTGAGTTTGCGGGCGACTATCCCAACTGCCTCGACGGTCGTCCATCGCAGACTACGATCAAGGCGATGATGCCCAGCCGCATCATCCGTGTGAGCGGCGAACAGTTGATGGACTTTTTCCGTCAAGACGCTGAAAAGATGGAGTTGCGCAGTGTCATAGCTGAGCACTTACTCTGTCAGGCCCGTGCCTGCTACATCGACCTCCACCGCGCCACAGCCCGCGAACGCTATGAGTTGCTGCTGCAGCGTTGTCCCGGCATTGTGGAATTTCTTGACTTGCAAGACATCGCTTCGTTCTTGAACGTCCATCCAAATACTGTCAGCAAAATACGGCGTGACATTACGTTTGGCAGCAAATAATAGTCTATAACAGGTAGAAACTCTCAACCTAAGTTGAGACATTAGCCCTTGGCATTTCTTTTTCAGATTTAGCCAAGGGCCTATTTTTATGCCTTTTTGTAACTTTGTGGCTCGGAATGACTCTCGGAGGCGGTTACAGCATGACGTGAATGCCCCGAACGGGATATTTCCGCGAAAACGTAGTATATAATAAAAAGGTATAACAATAAAACGAAAAGGATATGAACAAGAAAACCATCATCACCATCCTGCTCGCCCTCGTCGCAATGACAGGGCAGGCGCAGACAACGCAAAAGGGCATTATCAATGGTCACTCCTTCAATGAGTTGCCAGCATCCATAAACCAAAGGGTTAGCTCTATCATAGGGCGACCCTATAAAGCCTTTGACACATCGGCTTTTTGCGTTTATAATAAATTTCATCCATCGCAATATCTTACTGATAATAATTGGGATATTCTTTGTGCATTTGTACAGCCAGGGACTTCTGCAAAATTAGACTCACTTGGTATAAATTATAACAAGAGTCAGTTAAGGCTGCTTGAAGTAGGAGATTTGCTTTCTTTTGATAACGGCATGTATTCAACCTCTATGCCAATCTTTGGCAAGTATGAAACAGATGCTATCCGTAAACAATCCAAAGAGTTTGCCGATAGCATATTCCCAGCAATTGAGCCAGAAATTTTGAAACTTATTTCCAACATTGAGAAATTAGGCTATTCTCAATATACATATAGCCTTGTTTTCTCATATCTTCTGGATGATTATATTTGGGACAATGAACGATTAGCCTCGCCAAAGGACTGTGAAGAGCATGGAACGTGGAGAGGGGCATACTGGGCAATGTTCGACAGCCGTGAGCATGTTAAAATAGGAACAAATGGCTATGGTCCAGTGAAACAGAATTGGACTGACAGCCTCGGATATTGGCTTAATTCAAATAAACTAATGTCGTTTGCAAGAGAGGTAATAAAGACGAGAGGAAATCGTATTGAAAACCAAGATGTAATAGATGCTATTGCAGGTTGGGGACTCGCGGACGAAAACGGCAATATTTTAATTCCTGTAATGCACCGTAACAGCAATGACGACGTCGATATACTTTGTAAGAGCATTACCAACAAGTTAAGCAATGCCATAAAGAATTACTGTAAAACTTGGTATTCTGCTTACAATCTTTCCTCGGAAAGAGTGGGACAAATCGTGTTTTACCATGAAGTAATGTGGGATTTGCTTGAAATACTCGAATTTAAGGGATTAATTGCAATGCCACCCATTCTCAAAGGCGAGGAAGTCGGAAAACAACATTTTGGCGACATTTGCTTTATCGTCATAGATGATTCAAATGAATAAATAAGAAACTTGCTCAACGATAGTCACTGGACAGTACATGGGTATGAACTAAAATCGAGAGATAGTATGAGCATGTCGAACCCTCAAACAAAGAATTTGCACGATTTAAGAAGATAAAATAAAAACGAAATGAATATGAAAACATTGAAACTCTGGAGAATCGCATTTATGATGCTTGCTGCTTTCTCCCTCGCCTCTTGCAGCAGCGATGATGACTATAAGTTTGATGCAAGCAAACTTGAAGGAAAGTGGAGAAAAGCCATACGAAGTGGCATTATGGATGGAGAGACGGTAATATATACTTTCTATTCCGAGAACTGGTATTCTGGTCGCATCGAGCAGCAAGTTTCTGCATGGCCCGATGAAGGTTGGAAAACAACTGACCTCAATTATAGGGTTGGAGAAACGGGACACATGAATATCTTTACAGGAAAAACTTACAACGGGGAATCCAAAATCTACCTTGAAGTTGATGTCCGTAAACTGACTGACTCTGAAATGGTTTGGTACCACACCGATTCCAACGAGGAGATAGCTCGTTTTACAAAAGAGAAATGAACCTGTAAAAATCGGAATTTATGATTGTATCAAAGAAATCTATTGGATTGATTGTCCTATTTTTAATACCCCGTTTTGCTATTGGCCAAAACAGTGTGGATAGCATAGTGGCCAAGCAAGACAGTAGTATGGCAATTGGAACTGACTCGTTATGCAGCAGCAGGTCTGTGTGTAATTGTGATACGGTTCAACAAGACAGTTGCCTACAGCAACATAGACTATCTTTTATTAACAAAGGCCAAAAGATGACACGAGACATCAACCCGAATGCGCTTAAAATGCGGAAGTTCGATCCTTACAAGAAAAAGTTTAATGATATGCAACTGATAAAAATTATTGGGCCGCATATTAGAAGATAGACTAAAATTTTGTCTCACTTTATGCTGTTTTTATGACTTATTCTAAAAAAGAATGTATTTTCAAGATGACAAGAGTCTTTCTTGCTTCCTTCATCTTGATGGGCGTTTTCCTGTTGCCCTACTTCGCCTATATTTTCGGGCGGGACATCCATTTCAGTCGTACAATATTGGATATTGGAAACCTTCTGTGGCCGTTAGCAATTTTTGCCGTCTTACTTTACGAAGACAAGAAAGAGAAGTTGGGAATATGGCGTAATCCGAGCCTTGGAATGAACCTGAAGACGGTTATTCTATCCCTGGCATTGGGAGTCCTCTGGCAGCTCATTATACTTCTGCTGACCTCCTTGTTTGACGCACCTAATACAGACCCTCGGGAGTCCTATACTCTGGCGACCCTTATCCTGCATATATTCTCCTTCGCCATCATCGGCCCCATTGCAGAGGAATTGCTTTTACGGAAATGGTACATATCCGTGATGGAAAGA
>JBGUGY010000089.1:0-4755 GCA_045111775.1 Bacteroidaceae bacterium
CCAATCACTCTGTTCATGGATATGGCTTGGAAACCGAAAGAGTATAATTTACAGAATGTTACAAACCATACCGAAGAGTTTTTTGCCGAAACCATAGGCGCAGGTTTTGCCAAGGATGCCGCAAGAATCTACAACCGCAACTGCCAGTACATGGCGCGCGTAACACCCGAGATGCTCGACTCTTACACCTACAACGTTGAAACTGGCGAGTTTAAGAAGATTGCCGACGAATATGCACGTTTGGAGGCTGAGGCTCTCCGCCTGTATCTCCGTCTGCCCGAAAAGGTGAAAGATACTTATTTCCAGACGATTCTGTTCCCTGTTCAGGCGGCAGCAAACCTCAACGACATGTATTACGCTCAGGCTATGAACCGCTATTATGCCGAGCGCAACAATCCCGACGCCAACATTTGGGCAACAAGGGTTGCAGAATGTTTCGGGCGCGACTCTCTGCTTTGCGCGCAATACAATTCGGGCATAGCCGGCGGAGAATGGAAGGGCATGATGACGCAGAAACACATCGGCTACAAGATTTGGAACGATGATTTTCCACACGATATGCTTCCCGAAACAAAAACGGTTAAGGAAGGCGAAGGCGGCTACACTTTCTCTCATTCCAACGGATTTGTGTCGATGGAGGCAGAACATTTCTACACATCAAAGACCGACGGCGACGTTAGATGGGAGATTTATCCGTTCTACGGTCGCACGCGAAGCGCGGTTGCCCTTACGCCATACACCAAGCCTGTGGGCAACTCGTCTTTGACATACCGCTTCACCCTACCCGACGGTTATGCCGATTCGATAAAGGTTCATGTCGTGGTTAAATCTACTCTCGACTTCGAAAACCGAGGCGGACACGAATACACGGTTTCGCTCGACGGAGGCGATGCCAAGACCATAAACTTCAATTCAAACCTGCTCGACAAACAGCCGTTTATGTACGAGGTCTTCTACCCAACGGTAGCACGAAGAGTTGTGGAAAAGGTTGAAGGATTCAAGACAAAGAGCGCAAACATTCACGAACTTACAATCACGCCAAAGCATCCGGGAATAGTTTTCGAGAAAATCGTAATCGATTTCGGCGGATACAAAGGCGAATACCTCTTTGGCAAGGAATCGGAAGTGAGAAGATAATTTTTATAATCCCGTATCGTCCTTTGCCGATGATGCGGGATTTTTTAGAGTCATTTTTATGCAATATTTCATTTCGGGCGACAAGAAGATTGAATTTGTTGTAACCGAGGATATTACGAAATATTTCGGTCTGCATAACCATACCGAGCATTATGTAATTTCATTCATCGCAAAGGGCGAGGCAACGCTCTTCTACAACAACGTGAGCGTGGTTCTGAAGAAGGACGACACGTTCGTCGTGCGTCCGTATATGCCTCATTCTGTTAAGGTTGAGGCTGATTCGCAAATTCTGTCGCTCTGCATAAACAAAGATTTGTTTTCTGCCCAATCTGCCAACGAAATCAGCCAGACGGTAAGCACAAAATTCGATGAGATCTCGGCAAAAAACGGTTTTGAAAGCAGAATAAAATCCGAGCTGACCGATGCCATCGGGCTAATTACAGAAACAATAGGCGACGAACGTTACAAACTGTCAGCCGACATTCAGAAGGTTGCCGACAAAATTGCCGAGAAATCCTCAGAAATCTATTCGCTCAACCAACTTTCGGAAGATGTTTACACAAGCAAGTATCACTTGATCAGAAAGTTCAAGTCAAATGTTGGACTAACACCCCATCAGTTTATGATTCAGGTAAGAGTGCGGAACGCTCAGAAAGAACTTGCCCTTGGCGGTCGGCTGATTGATGCCGCCATAGACAACGGATTCTACGATTCGAGCCACTTCGACAAGTGTTTCGAGAAGATTGTGGGCATCTCGCCGTCTGAATATCAGAAGAAAAGCCGCGACATCTGAAAATCAGCAATTTTATACAAGCAAAAGCCGTTCTGCCTCCGTAATTTTGCAGCGTTAAATCATTAAACAGTTACGCAAAATGGAAACATTCGAAAAATTTGACAACGGACGGCTTGCCTTGCCCGAGAGAACAGTAGACTTCAGCAGTCTGAAATGGAACGAGCACCCAACATTCGAGGGCGTGGCTCTAAAACACATCGTAACGGCAAAAGACAGCGGCGGACTTTTCAGCTATCATCTGGTAAGAATCGCGCCTAACTGCAAAATAGGGCTGCACATTCACGAAACGCAGCTCGAAACGCACGAGGTTATAGCTGGCAGCGGAATCTGCCTTAACAACGGCAAAACAATAGACTACACGCCAGGCACAATATCAATAATGCCAGCAAAAGTAGAGCACGAGGTAACGACTGGCAACGAGGGGCTTTACCTCTTTGCTAAGTTCATGCCCGCCCTCTGCTAATTTCCGAAAAAATCCCGCACCAACTTTTGCCGATGGCGCGGGCTTTTTCTGTCTTCAAATTTCTGCAAGAATCCCGAACGCATCCCGAAGGAAACCCGAAGAAACATCTGCCTCATCAATTTACACAGTTGCACTTTTAGACACTATAAAAACAACGCTTTGCAAAAAAAATCAGTAGTGTTTATTTTTTAATATTTTCACTTTGAAAAGTCATTTTTTTAATGTATTATTGCAGCACAAAATATAAAAACAATCAGGTTAAACGCCAATTAACCTTATAATTAACTAATAAAACAGAAAATGAAGAAAAACAAACAATTCGCATTCTTGTTTTGTATTATTGCAGCAGTTTGCACATCATTCTTTGTTTCTTGCGACGACAAAGACGACAAGAATTTCGTCCCTTCCGAAATCATCGGTTCATGGAAAATTTATGATGCACGAGAAATTAGCTATGACAAAGACGGCAATGTAGTCGACGAAAGCACAATAGTAAATAACAGTTACTACCATATATGGACTTTCAAAGACAGAACATTACAAGACGACCGTTGGCTTGATATGAATGGCGGACATGGTGACCCGAAATTTGAGGTTGATATTAGTCGTCTATACAATATCACCTTCTCGGAAAACTATCTAATAATCGACAATCTAATAGAAACTGACCCATTTGAGCAAGTTAGATCTGACAAAACGTTGATGGGAGAAAAGTTTGATTATTCTATCAACGGTGATTTTCTAACAGCCACATCCGAACATTCCAGATATTTTGAAAAAGGCGCAGAGATAGAAGGCGCTGTTAAAGATAAATACATAGTCACTTTCAAGAAAGTCAACGAAAAGAAATAATGAATTCAGAAAGCCGGGCACACAAGTTGCTCGGCTTTTTCGGTACAAAAATCCCGCACCAACTTTTGCCGATGGCGCGGGATTTTTCTTCTCCCCAACAAACAACATCGGAAGAAATAGCCGACATTCTCTCAAATTTTTCGTAAATTTGCAGAATGGAACATTTAAAACAATTATACGAATCTTGGAAAGGCTGCGAGCCTACAAGCATAGAACTGCTGCCAGCCGCCGGCAGTAACCGTAAATACTACAGAATAACCGATGCCGACGGCTCTACCGTTATTGGCGTCGAGGGCACATCGGTAGAGGAAAACCAGACCTTCATCTACCTTGCCGAGCATTTTGCCGAGAAAGGTCTGCCAACGCCAAAAGTGCTGGCGCAGAGCAACGACTCGCGCTATTACATTCAGCAAGACCTTGGCAACACGTCGCTGTTTCAGGTCATAGAGGCTGGCAGAAACGCAGGCGGAAACTATTCAGAAAAGGAGATTGAACTGCTCCGACGCACCATCCGACTACTTCCCGACATGCAGTTCAAGGGGGCCGAGGGACTGGATTTCGGCAAATGCTATCCGCAGCCGGAGTTCAACCGCACGGGCATAATGTTCGACCTCAACTATTTTAAATACTGCTTTCTGAAGGCTACGGGCATCGACTTCAACGAGCTGAAGCTGGAGCACGACTTCGACCTCATGGCAAGCGACCTTGTGGACGAGGAGAGCAACACCTTCCTATACCGCGACTTTCAGGCTCGCAACGTGATGCTCGACAAGGACGGAAATCCATTCTTCATCGATTTTCAGGGCGGACGAAAGGGCGCGATTCAGTATGATGTGGCGTCGTTTCTGTGGCAGGCTTCAGCCAAATATCCGCAGCAGCTTCGCAATGAGCTGATTGACGTGTATCTCGACAGCGCATCAAGATACGCTAAGATTGACAAGCAGCAGTTTGTCGAGAAACTCAATCTCTATGTATTCTTCCGCCTTCTTCAGGTCTTGGGCGCATACGGTTTCCGCGGATATTTTGAGCGCAAGAAGCATTTCATCCAGAGCATTCCGCCAGCCATCGACAACCTGAAGGCGCAACTCGCCATCTGCGGACACAAGTACGCTTATCTGCATAGCATACTAAGCCAGATGACCGAGCTTCCGCAATTCAAGCCACAAGTGGCAAGCGTATCGAAATACGACGGGCAGGGCGAACTGACCGTAACCGTATACAGTTTCTCGTTCAAGAAAGGAATTCCGGCCGACGACAGCGGCAACGGCGGCGGATATGTGTTCGATTGCCGAAGCACTCACAATCCCGGCCGCTACGAGCAATACAAGCCTCTTACGGGTCTTGACGCTCCGGTGATAAAGTTCCTTGAGGACGACGGCGAGATTCTAACCTTCCTCGAAAGCGTTTACAAGCTGGTTGATGCCCACACCGAAAGGTTCATGAAGCGCGGATTCACCAATCTGATGTGCTGCTTCGGATGCACGGGCGGACGACATCGCTCCGTCTATTC
>JBGUGY010000090.1:0-3950 GCA_045111775.1 Bacteroidaceae bacterium
ATGACCGAGGTTTTGCAACAACTCGACAAGGTCGAATACAGAACGCTGACATCAGCAACGCAACTAAACAGCGAGGAGCAGGAACGCGAAGCCAAAAAAGATTTCGCAAGACTGAACGCCCTGCTCGGCGGAATGCATTCGTACAAAGTGCTCAACTTTCTTGAGGACAACAAAGAACGCGATGCCCGAATAAACGTCTACAAGGTCGATTCGCCAGAGAAAGACAAGCTGAACACACTTTTCAATCTTCTTTGTCAGTTGGGCGAACAGCAGAGCATCGTCTTCGTAAACTATCGCGAAAGCGTTGAACGCACAGCAAAATTCTTGAAGCAGCAAGGCATCTTCTGCGAATATTTTCACGGCGGAATGGACCAAGACCTTCGCGAGCGCGCCCTATACCGATTCAGGAACGGAAGTTGTAACGTATTCGTCAGCACCGATTTGGCGGCACGCGGACTCGACATCGAGGCGGTAGACAACGTGATACACTATCACCTGCCGCTGAACGCCGAAGCATTTGTGCATCGTAACGGCCGTACGGCAAGATGGGACAAAACGGGCAACGCATACATCATCGTCGGACCTGAAGAAACGGCTCTTGACGAATGGCAGGCAAGCGATTTTGAACTGAAGGTTGGCGAATTCACCGTTTCAACTCCGAAATGGATCACCATATATATAGGTAGAGGCAAGAAAGACAAACTGAACAAGATAGACATCGTTGGATTTCTGTGCAAACAGGGCGGCTTGCAGAAAGACGAAATCGGTCAGATTGACGTGATGGCGCACCACAGCTACGTTGCCGTTGCAAGAAAAAAGGCGAAACAGATGCTTTCTAACATATCGGGATTAAAGATTAAAAATCAAAAGACAATTATCGAGATTAGTAAATAATTATAATCAATTTATTCAAAAGTTGCACTATTTTTAACATTTTTGTAAAATTAGTTTTGTTATGCAACTTTTTTTGAGTAAATTCGCCGCGAATTTTTTAATGTAGGAATAACTAATAATCAATTTATAAAACAAACATCAAATGAAAAAGCATAATTTCAATGCCGGACCATCTATCCTCCCACGCGAGGTTATCGAGGCTACAGCAAGCGCATGCCTTGATTTTAACGGATCAGGTCTTTCACTTATGGAAATCAGCCACCGTGCAAAAGATTTCCAGCCAATTGTTGACGAAGCAGTTGCTTTGTTCAAGGAACTTCTCGACATTCCAGAGGGTTACTCGGTTCTGTTCCTTGGTGGTGGTGCGAGCTTGGAATTCTGTATGGTTCCTTACAACTTCCTTGAGAAGAAGGCCGCATACCTTAACACAGGTGTTTGGGCAAAGAAGGCAATGAAGGAAGCTAAGGCTTTCGGTGAGGTTGTTGAGGTCGCATCTTCTGCAGATACAACCTACAACTATATTCCAAAGAAGTATGAGATTCCAGCCGATGCTGACTATTTCCACTTCACATCAAACAACACAATCTACGGTACTGAGATTCGCAAGGACTTGGATTCTCCAGTTCCATTGATCAGCGATATGTCATCAGATATTTTCTCACGTCCTATCGACGTTGCAAAGTACAACTGTATCTACGGTGGTGCTCAGAAGAATCTTGCAATGGCAGGTCTTACTTTCGTTATCGTAAAGAACGATGCTCTTGGCAAGGTAACTCGCCATATCCCAACAATGCTCGACTATCGCACTCATGTTGATGGCGGCTCAATGTTCAACACTCCTCCTGTAGTTCCAATCTACTGCGCACTTCAGAATCTTAAGTGGATTAAGAAGATGGGCGGCGTAGAGGCTATGGACAAGCGTGCTAAGGAGCGTGCCGAGATTCTGTACAACGCTATCGATTCTTCAAAGATATTCCGTCCAACAATCCTTGATCCAGAGGATCGTTCAATCATGAACATCTGCTGGGTAATGAAGGACGAGTACAAGGAACTTGAGGCTGACGCAATGAAGCACTTCACTGAGGCTGGCATGGTTGGCGTTAAGGGTCACCGTTCAGTAGGCGGTTTCCGTGCATCTTGCTACAACGCCATGACTGTTGAGAGCGTTCAGGCTCTTGTTGACAGCATGAAGGCTTTCGAGGCTAAGCACTAATAAAATACACCCAACAGAAAGGCTCATGCAAATGGGCCTTTTTTGCTTTTATAGCAAGATTCAACTAAAAGAAAAACAAACAATTAACAAACAAGATAATGACTAAGGTATTAGTAGCAACAGAAAAGCCTTTTGCACCAGTTGCAGTTGAAGGCATTAAGAAAGAAATTGAAGCAGCAGGTTTCGAGCTTGCACTTCTTGAAAAGTACACAGAGAAGGCTCAGCTTCTCGATGCAGTTAAGGATGTTGACGCACTTATCATACGTTCAGACAAAGTTACAGCCGAGGTTCTCGACGCTGCAAAGAATCTGAAAATTGTTGTCCGCGCAGGCGCAGGCTACGACAATGTAGACCTTGAGGCTGCTACAGCCCACAACGTGGTTGTAATGAACACTCCGGGCCAGAACTCAAACGCAGTTGCCGAACTTGTTTTCGGTATGCTCGTTTACGCCGTACGTAACTTCTACAACGGCAAGGCAGGTACAGAGTTGAAGGGCAAGAAGCTTGGTATCCTCGCATTCGGTCAGGTTGGCCGTAACGTGGCTCGTATCGCTGCTGGCTTCGGCATGGACATCTACGCTTACGATGCTTTCTGCCCTGCTGACGCTATCGAGGCTGCTGGCGTTCACGCAGTTGCTTCACAGGCTGAGTTGTTCAAGACTTGCGACATCGTTTCTCTTCATATTCCTGCAACTGCAGAGACTAAGCAGAGCATCAACTACGACCTCTGCTCTACTCTGAAGAAGGGCGCAATCATCATCAACACTGCCCGCAAGGAGGTTATCGACGAGGCTGGTCTTATCAAGTTGATGGAAGAGCGCGAGGACTTGAAGTATATCACCGACATCATGCCAGATGCTAACGACGAGTTCGCTTCTAAGTTCGAGGGGCGCTACTTCTCAACTCCAAAGAAGATGGGTGCTCAGACTGCCGAGGCTAACATCAACGCTGGTATCGCAGCAGCTAAGCAGATTGTAGGCTTCATCAAGGAGGGTATTACTAAGTTCCAAGTTAACAAGTAATTATCAGAATACAGTACTATGCACGTTGCAAGACTATGTGCATAGTACTTTTCTTTTTTCAGAAGATATAACCTTGACAAATAGCATAACCCTATGCTAATGCTACAAGACTGAATAATACGCACAAAACTTTTTCAGAAAATATAAAAAGACAAAAATATGGCAATTATAAAACCATTCAAAGGCATACGCCCACCAAAGAACTTGGTTGAGAAGGTAGAAAGCCGTCCTTACGACGTTCTCGACTCTGAAGAGGCTCGCGCTGAGGCTGGCGACAACGAGATGTCACTCTATCACATCATCAAACCAGAAATAGACTTTCCTGTAGGAACATCGGAATACGATCCGCGCGTGTACGAGAAGGCAGCCGAGAACTTCAAGAAGTTCCAAGACAACGGATGGCTTGTTCAGGACGAGAAGGAGCAATACTTTATCTATGCGCAGACCATGAACGGAAAGACACAGTACGGTCTGGTGATTGGCGCATACGTCAACGACTACATGACAAACGTGATTAAGAAGCACGAACTTACCCGTCGCGACAAGGAAGAAGACAGAATGAAGCATGTTCGCGTGAACAACGCAAATATAGAGCCTGTGTTCTTTGCCTATCCCGACAACAAGGTTCTTGACGAACTTGTAAAGAAATACACTCAGACAACTCCTGAATACGATTTTATCGCGCCAATAGACGGTTTCGGTCATAAGTTCTGGATTATCAGCGACGATGCCGACATCAAGACCGTAACAAAGGAGTTTGCCGACATGCCATCGCTCTACATTGCCGACGGACATCACCGCTCGGCTGCCGCTGCCCTTGT
>JBGUGY010000091.1:0-4087 GCA_045111775.1 Bacteroidaceae bacterium
TCAGAATGTAAAAATGCTGTTTGTATATAAAAATCTGCGCAAAGATACAAAAGTCGAAGCCTTTGCAAAAGAAAAAAGGCAGAAACTTTTTCGTCTCTGCCTTCTGGTCTTATGGGTGGAAAATGCTGATGCTGTAGATAATTGTGCTTCCCGTAGGCTTCAGCGTAACATCGCCGTCGCTGCTCACCGTAAAGGTGCTCATGGCGTTCGAGGTCGTCTCGGTAGAACTGCCTTCGAGAGTATTTGAAGCCGAGAATCCGCACGCCTTGCCGACCGATGCCGTTATGTGCTTTATGCTGATGATGTCTCCCTTGTCGCACAGCGGAATTGTAACGGCACACTGACTGCTTGCCAGCACAATGGCGTTCTTCTTCTGGTCTAAGCGGATTTTGTTGGCTGGCGCTGAGATGTGCAGACCTTTAGTCTCCTCAAACGGAACGCCGTTTATGCAAAGTTCACCGTTAATGGCTTTTGTGTTCTCGAAGTATTTCTTACCTTCGGGAACTGTCCAGTTATCCTTGTCCATCGTTGCCGCCACGAATACATTGGCATTGAAGGTCGATGTCTGCCACGTCTTCTGAATCGTTGCGTATGATGGGTGAGTGATGTCGATGGTATAGTATGCCACATCGCCGTTGTATGCCGTCACCTTAAAGCTTGCAATTCCCGGAATGTGCGATGGTACAACGTAGTCCGAAATCTTTGCGCGAGTATCAAGCACTTCGGCTGAAAGGTTGCTCGCCTTGTAGTCGAACGGCACTTTTACCTGATAGCCGAATTTTCCTCTGTTCACCGGAATCTTGTTGCCGTCGAGAACGATTTCTTTCAGATAAGTGTTGTGGCTTCCTTCCTTGGTTATTACGCCTTTTTCTTCCGAGACTTTCAGCGTTGCTCCTGCGCCGCACTGTGCGTCTTTTATTGCATTTTCGGCAGCGAGCGCGTCAATCGCCTTTAATTCGTAGAATGCCGATGGAATGAAGGCTGCGCCTGTTCCGGTGGTGTTGCCTGATGTGTTTCTGAACGAGCAGTTCTCGAAATCACATTCTTCCATCTCGCCGGCAGGCGCAAAAGGTCCTTTCTTCGAGTTGATGTTTACGAACGATGTGCTTTCTACAAAGACGCTCGACTTGTGTCCTGCGCCTATGCAGTAGTTTGCAACCGAGCTGTTATACAGACAGTTGATGATGTGAATCTTGCCGAATCTTACTCGCGGCATACGCTCGCGGCAGCCTTCGTCCCACCAGCAGAACTGGAATGTTACGTTAAGCTTGTCGGTGTCGGCAACATTCTTGTCGCTGCTTCCTATGAGCGACGAGAAACGATGGTCGTCCGAGCCGCCGCTGCCGCCCTTGTAAGGTGCTTTCAGATAGCGGAAGCGGCACCATGTTACCGATATGTTGTCCGATGCGTTTGATATATCCAGATTGCCGTCCACGCCGTCCTGAAAGTCGCAGTGGTCTATCCAGCAGTTTGTCGTTCCGTTTAGCCACAGATTGTCGCGACCGTCAATATCGTACGCTCCCGATGCCTTGAACGTAATGTTGCGCAGAATGATGTTCTTGCACGATTTCAGCGCAAGAATTCCGGTCTCATCTTTCGAGTCGCTGTGCTTGAGGTTGGTCAGAGCTGCGCCGGGAAGTCCTATCACGGTTTTGTTGGCTGCGTTGTTTATGCTAATCTGCGCATCTGTGTTTATTTCGCCTTTTATGTAGATTATCGTCGGATTACTGCCTTTCATAGCCTTTTTCAGTTCATCGGCCGATGTAACCGTTATGCTGCTTCCTCCTTCGCCTCCGGTTGTTCCGCCTCCAACGGTGGCAAATCCAACAGGCTTGTTGGCATCGAACACCGACATCTGGGCATGTAGAGATAAGGAAGCAGTTAGTAAAAACATCAGATATGTTCTTTTCATTTGTTTGCTAAACATATTTTTTTGTTTTGGTTTGTTAAATAATGTGTGCAATATTAGTGAAAAGTTTTGAAATAACACAAAAAAGTTGTTTCTTTGCTGAGTTTTTTTAGTAATACGCATTTTATAATGAACAAAATAGTTGTAAAAGACAAAGATTTGGCAAAGGCTGCCGAAGAGGGCATGGACGCTTTCTTGCAGTGTTTCATCGATGCCTATCTCAATGCTGTGGGCGGCGAGCTGAATGCTGAGACGATGCCTCTGCTCAACGGAAACCAGATTACACTTCTGGCTTATCACTTCTTCCGCGAAGAGGTGATGGATGGCGGTTTCGTGCAGCTTATACACAACGGATGGGGACCGTTCATCTTCGATAATCCGTTTGCAAAGGCAATGCGACTGTTCGGTGCTCACGACTTCTCAAAACTTGTGTACAAGGGCAAGAAGCTATACGATGTGCACAAGGACGAACTGACAAAGGAATGTTCAGACGATGAGTTTATGGCTCTGTTCGAGAAGTTCGAGGAGTTCGACGACCTCGACGACAAGTTCATCGAGATGGAGGAGGAGGTTACAGCAACCATCGCCTATTATGTAGATGAACACATGGATGATTTCATAACAATAGAAAAATAAAAACCTGACAAATGAAAAAATTAAAGTTGATGCTGCTCGTGGTTGCAGCTTTCATAACCACAACGATGACATCATGTCTTGGTGATGGCGAAGCAGACGAAATTGTTTACTTCGGCGCAATGACAATCAAGCAGTCTGGCAACGCAACGGAGCCAATCTATTTCTATGCCTCAAACGGTGCAATCTTCGTTCCGCAGAATCTTACTTCTGAAACGCTTGCATATCTTATGACAGGCCGCCGCGGATTCATCAAGTTCTCGTCAAAAGACGATCTTTCTGCAGCCGAGGCAGGAAAGAAGTATTATGTTGATTTTCTTGAGTGTACTCCGATGTACGATGCAAAGAATATCGAGAGCCTCGATACGCTTGTGAGCGTGGTCGAGAAAAACGACTCTATCACTCAGCTTACTCAAGTCTGGGTCGATCCGGGATTCGTAAATATCAACATTACTGCACCTTACAAGTATGACGTGAATCCGAAGATGAATCTCGCATTCAACAAGAATCTTGATGTCGTAGACGATACTCTGAAGCTTCATCTGCTTTATGACTACAACATTTCTGACGATGACAAGACAAACATGTCTGCCGATATGACTCTCAGCTTCGGAATCTATAACGACCAGGAGTTGAAGGCAAAATTTGCCGACCGCGACTCAATCATCGTCTGTGTTGATGCAAGAGTAAGTTCGACTGCCGGAACAAAGGTTGACAATACGTTTGCAACAACCAAGAAACTAACATTTAAGGCATCAAGCAAGTGCTTTAATCTTCCTTATTGATTTATGGCTAAACAGCAATTAAAGAATAAAAGCGAAGTAAACATAAAAAACAGACGAGCTTCGTTCGACTTCGAGTTCGTCGACACATACACTGCCGGAATCGTCCTGACCGGCACGGAAATTAAATCTATCAGACTTGGAAAGGCAAGTCTGGTAGATACTTTCTGTTATTTCAACAATGGCGAGTTGTGGGTCAAGAACATGAATATTTCTGAATATTTCTACGGTTCTTACAACAATCACAACGCACGTCGCGAGCGCAAGCTTCTGCTAAACAAGAAAGAACTGCGCAACCTTCAGGAAGAATGTAAGAATCCGGGATTCACCATCGTGCCAACCCGAATGTTCATCAACGACAAGGGCTTGTGCAAGGTCGTTGTGGCTTTGGCACGCGGTAAGAAGGAGTTTGACAAGCGTCAGAGCATAAAGGAACGCGAGGACAAGCGCGCAATGGCTGCGATGTTCAAACACTGATAAATCTTAATGGGAAAAATGAAGAAAAGACCTTTTAAGTTGAGCAACTATCATCTCGGACTCATTGCCGGATGCGTGGCTTTCATGTCTTTCGGCTCGTTCGACTGTGCAAACAATATCGACCGCAACGTTAAGGCTCTTAACGAGGAGATGCGCGAGAGAATGGCTGAAAATACTCCTTCGCAGAGCGAAAGCGAGCAGAAAACTGTTAAGAAATCAGCCAATACGCAGAAATCTTCGTCAGACAATGCTACAAAGCAGATTGTTGATGCCTTTGCCGGCGTGC
>JBGUGY010000092.1:0-8229 GCA_045111775.1 Bacteroidaceae bacterium
TCCGCTATATGTGTCATCGCATCTCATCGGACTTGTGTCTGTGTACCCTCCCGAAGTTGTGGATAATGTAACATTCTGTCAGGGAGGAATGTCTTCATCCAAGGGCAATTTGTCGTCAGCACTACTTGATGTAAAGGCAAGACGGCAATTCGGTACGGCATATAGCGGTTCTGTGTATCTGTCGCCATATATATGTGGAGTGTATCAGAATCTTCCGATAAAGAAAGGCAGGACTTCCTTGCAGATTTCGGGCAGAGTTACGGTCCTTCCGTACATTCTCAACTGGTTCAACAAATCAGATGATGATGTGAATATCGACATCTACGATTTCTGTGCAAGATTGGACAGCAAACTATCTGAACGCTGTACGCTGGACTTGATGTTTTTCCATACCAACGACAACTTCGACTTTACTAATGAAGATGTCCGGAATTTAGGACAACGATGGAAATCTACCATAATGAAAGTTGGATGGAGATTCTATATAAATGAGAAATTCAATCTTAAGACCATTGCATACCGAAACGATGTGTATTCTGGACAGAAGTCAATCTATTTCAATGATTATAGCAAGGCAAAAGATTCACACATTCAGTTATATACATCTCTGACCGAATGGTGCGCATCATCAACACTCAACTGGAATGTGTGCAAAGGACTTTCATTTGGCGGTGGTCTGTCTTCGCAGGTACAGAACTTCACGTTAGGCAACTATGAGTACATACGCGATGTTGACAGAGACAGAACAAACGAACAGAAAGATAAGAGCAAACTTAATGTTATATATGCCGATTTGAAATACAACATCGGGCAACTGGCAGATGTTGGCATAGGCGCAAGACAGGTGTTTCAGAAGATCAATCATCGGCACAGAAGCGGAACAGACTTTCACGCCATTAGCCATTGGTACATAACCGGAAACTACGGTGTGGAACTGACCTACGACAACATGAAACAGTATTATCATGTTTTGGAAGGACTCCCTTCGGGATGGTCAATGAATCTTATGAAAGCAAGCGACAACGATTATCCTGAAGAAAAGACAAACCAATTTTATGCCGGACTGTTTGCAGGCAAAAAGGCATCTGTATATGATTTGAAAGCCACCATCGGCGGTTATTATCGCACGATGAACGGTATTATCTCGTACAAGGATGCCCGAAATGCGTTTGGCTTCCTCACTACCGAGTTGAAAGACGAAGTATGCCAAGGCAAAGGCAAGTCTTATGGCATGGAAAGTTCGGTATCCTTAATGTCAAAGAATATTCAGGCAACGCTGTCGTACACGCTGTCTAAGACCGACCGCACGTATCCTGAGATGAATAGGGGAGAATCATTCCCTTTCAAGTTTGACCGACGCCACATTCTCAACTTTGAGGGAACGTGTGTAGTTGCCCGAACCAATGGCGAGGAAAAATCGTACGAGCATAGCATCGGCTGCGCTGTCTCTTATTCATCGGGCAATCGCATAACAATACCGATAGGAACTTACAAAGGCGTAGCACCTCCATATTGGGAACGCTCAAAAGATGGACTTATTCATTCTGATGAGTTCTTCTTTCAGATATACGACCGTCAATACATGTCGGATGTCAACGCGATAAAGATGAAAGACTATTTCAGAACAGACATCTCATATTCAATGAAGAGGAGAGGAAAGATATTCACCAACGAACTCTCTTTGTCTGTCTATAATGTGTTCAACAGACACAATCCGTACACCATCTTTCACGATGAGGGAAAGTGGAAACAACTCAGCATTGTCCCAATTATGCCTTCCATAAGGTGGGGGCTAAGTTGGTGAGCAATAAGTGCTACCCCTTTTTTCCTCCCGACAGATATTCGAAGCCGAAGCGGCAGCGGAGGCAGTCCTTGCGGTCGCAGTACATCGTTTTTAGTTGCAGAAGAGCCTGACTGTCGGCCGCCTGCGACACCTTTATTCCGCAGTCTGCCCAGCAACGCATAATGTGGTTGTTCTCGGCAGGCAGTTCCTCGAGCAGGGCGATAGCCTTGGCACATACAGCCTCGTTGCCCAGATGCTTTCCGTAGGCATAGAGCAGAGGCACGATGGTGTTTATAACCACCAGTCGGCGGCTGCTCAGCGACAGCTTGTGCTGACGGTTCTCCGACAGCGTGGCAAAGTTGCAATGCGTCTGCCAGTAGGTACTCACGCCGCCGTCGAGAAGCTTGAGCAGAGCATCCGTATTCTCGGCATCGAGAATGTGCGAAACGCTTATCGCCCCACGATTGTACAGACTGGCAAGCTGCGCCAGACGGATGTGCGGAAAGTTGGCAGGCCGCATCCGCAGATATTTCCACAGATGAGGCTCTATCGGCTTCAGTCCGAACTTGGCAGAAAGAAACCTGTATTCGGCTGCAAGCCGCTTGAAATATTCGTCGTTAACGATGGCATCCTTGTAAGCCTTTGGCAGATTATTCTCGTCAAGAAATCCAGCTTGCCCAAAGAAGATAGCCTCTATCTGCAACAGGTTGTCGCGATGCTTGCCCAGCGCGCCGTACGGCACATTCTTAGCCCACAACTCAAAAGCCTCGCCGTTAACTCCAAAGCCGAAGTTGCGCGCAAGGGCTATGAAGAGCGAGTTCTCCCAGTCGCTGTTCGTTGCCTTCTGATAAGCCTCTATGCGCTCCGACTTAGCCGAGAGCCTTTCGATGCAAAGCGAGTTGAGCCAGCCGTGTATTTTTATTGCCGGAATCTGCCCGACAGACGAGAAGCAGGCAGGGTAGTGGAGCGACTCGCTCAGTTCGCGGTATCTGTCGAGAAGATGCGGCGGACATTCGAGCTTCATCTGCGGAATATCCCTTCCGCTGCTATTCGTAACCTTGGTGTCTATTACCGATGCTATGTGCAGGATAACATTGTCGTAAGCCTTGTTTGTGTTGTGCTGATGCCTGAACCAGTCGGACGAGCGTTCGTGAATCTCAACATTGCCTGCCCACATCACGTCGCCAATCTTTATGCGAGCCTGAAGGAAGTCGGGCCCTGCATGAATGTTAGGCTGACCGCAGTTTATTACCTCGACAGGAAGTCCGTCGGTAGTTCGTAGTTCGTTAAGCGGAAATATCTTGTGTTTCCAGACATAATACAGTATTTTTTCCATGCGCATCGGATTTTTGTTTAGGTGCTACGCTTGCAAATATATGCAAAAAAGTGTGGGCAGCAACGCTTTAGATGTCAAAAAAACATAAAAAATGCCGTAGATGTGTTAAAAACTCAAAAAAATAGTGTAAGTTTGCACATATTTTTTACGATAAAAATCATGAAGATTGCATTAATAGGTTACGGAAAAATGGGCAAGATGATAGAGCAGATTGCCCTTTCAAGAGGTCATGAGATTGTTTGCATTATAGATATCGACAATCAGGACGACTTTGAGAGCGATGCTTTCAAGAGCGCAGATGTTGCTATCGAGTTCACCGCTCCGATGGTTGCCTACAACAATTATCTGAGAGCTTTCAAGGCTGGCGTGAAGGTTGTTTCAGGCTCAACAGGATGGATAAAGGAGCACGGCGACGACGTGAAGAAACTCATCGAGCAGGGTAACACTCTGTTCTGGGCAAGTAACTTCAGCGTTGGCGTTGCCATCTTCAGCGCAGTAAACAAATATCTTGCAAAGATTATGAACCAGTTCCCAGACTATGATGTAAAGATGGAAGAGGTTCACCATATTCACAAGCTCGACCACCCAAGCGGAACGGGCATCACCCTTGCCGAGCAGATTGTAGATAACCTCGACCGCAAGAACGGCTGGGAGATAGGCACGCTTACCGCTTCCGACGGCACAGTTTCGGGCGAGGCTGAACACGCAGCCGACAAACTCGTTATCGACTCTGTTCGCCGTGGCGAAGTGCCGGGAATACACAGCATAACATACAACAGCGAGGCAGACCAGATTACCATCACGCACGATGCACACAGCCGACAGGGATTCGCCCTCGGTGCAGTTCTGGCAGCCGAGTTTACTGCAACGCATACTGGTTTGTTGACTACTGACGATTTATTCAATTTCTAAGACTGATGAATTTATTTAATAGCAATTCCGAAACAAGGAAGAAAGACCCAACAAAGAAGCCCGAGTGGATTAAGTTCTCTATCATAACAGCCTTGTATCTCATATTTCTTGTATGGGTAGAGAGCTGGCTCGGACTCATCGTTCTTCCGTTCATTTTTGATGCATATATTACAAAGAGAATTAACTGGACGTGGTGGCGCGACTCTGACAGCGACCTCGTGCGTGGAATAATGAGCTGGGTAGATGCCATCATCTTCGCGCTCGTGGCAGTCTACTTTGTAAATCTCTACTTCTTCCAGAACTATGAGATACCGTCATCATCGCTCGAGAAATCGCTTCTTGTAGGCGATTATCTCTTCGTGAGCAAGATGAGCTACGGTCCGCGTGTGCCACAGACACCGCTCACCATGCCGCTCACACAGCACACCATGCCGGTGCTTGGCTGCAAGAGCTACATCGAGTTTCCACAGTGGGAATACCGTCGCGTAAAGGGCTTTGGAAAGGTTGAGCTTAACGACATCGTGGTGTTCAACTATCCGGCAGGCGATACCGTTGCGCTCAACGTGCAAGACCGCGACTTCTACAAGGATGTTTGTCTTGCTACCGGCTACGAGCTGCACAAGAACGACAATATTCCGCCGATGGACAGCCTTAGCCGCACAGACCAGCGCGTTCTGTTCGACTTCCTCTACAACGAGGGTAAGAAGAGCGTTATGGCACATCCCGAGGTTTACGGCGAGGTCGTTACGCGTCCTGTTGACCGCCGCGAGAACTACGTTAAGCGATGCGTGGGATTGCCGGGACAGACACTTCAGATAAAAGACCGCATAATCTATCTTGACGGAAAGCCTAACAAAGAGCCTGACAATGTTCAGTACAGCTATCTTGTAAGACTGAAGGGCGAGCTTCCGCAGGATTTCTGCGATGAGTATGGCATTACGCTCGAAG
Source organism: Bacteroidaceae bacterium (assembly GCA_045111775.1). GTDB lineage: Bacteria > Bacteroidota > Bacteroidia > Bacteroidales > Bacteroidaceae > Ga6A1. Next base: position 4,980 of record JBGUGY010000092.1, read on the forward strand.
ACAGGTCTGTGTATTTCAGTGATTACGGAGTAAACGTAATGCCGCTCACCGAGCGCGCCTACAACGCTCTGAAGAACCGTCCCGACCTTGTCGAGGAGATGAAACTTGCTCCAGCCGACAGCGATGTATATCCGCTAAACGCAAGCTACGGATGGACGCGCGACAACTACGGTCCGATATGGATTCCTGCCAAGGGTAAGAGCATCGACCTTAACATCGATAATATCGCCATCTACGAGCGTCCTATCAGAACATACGAGGGCAACAAGCTCGAGATTAAGGGCAACAAGATATTTATCAACGGAAAGGAAGCCAAGAAGTACACCTTCAAGATGGATTACTACTGGATGATGGGCGATAACCGCCACAACTCTGCCGACAGCCGCTATTGGGGCTTTGTGCCAGAAGACCACATCGTGGGCAAGCCTATCGTTGTATGGCTCTCGATAAACCCAGAGAAGGGATTCCTTACCGGCATAAGATGGAGCCGCCTGTTTAAGTGGGTAGATAACATAAAGTAATAAATGAAGAAAACTGCCATAGTCCTGCTTGTTACAGTAGCCTTGCTGTTTGCGCTGCGACAATTTGTCGTGGTTCCCTATTCTGTGCCTTACGAGGGCATGGAGCCTACCTTGGGCGAGGGCGAGAGGGTGCTTGTGAACAAGTGGGGCTATGGCTCATCTTCTTCGGATAAGGCAAAGACCGTTGAGCGTGGCGCAATAATGGTGTTCCACAATCCGGCAGAGAAGCCCGATGTGGCTATCGACGACCGCGCCGTGTTCATTGCGCGCGTGTACGGACTATCGGGCGACACGCTGATGCTCAACCGCCAGCTCGTTCCGGTAGATGTGCCGCCGGTAGATGTGCATCAGAAGAGGGTATATCACTATCCGGCATTGTGCGAGGAGAGGATGCTCGCCATTGTCGATTCTCTCGGCATAAAAGATTCGTTTGTGGGCAATGGGCAGAGCAGCCACAGCCGCCAGTTCAACTACGACGAGATTCTGAAGGTGCGTGCCGCCATAAACCGCGCGTTCACCTTGGTCTGCACGTCGCCCGATGTACCTACAAACTGCTATCCTTACGTTGTTCCGAAGAAGGGCGGCGTTGTGCCCGTAACGCTCTGGAACATTACACTTCTGTGCAACACGATAAACTATCACGAAGGTCGCAAGGCTGTTATAAAGAACGGACAGCTCTTTGTTGACGGAAAACTCACGAAGCAATACACCTTTACCCAAAACTACTATTGGGTGATGTGCGACAATATGCTGAATCTGAATGATTCGCGCCTGTTCGGACTCGTTCCGGAGAGCCATCTGGTTGGAAAAGTCTGGATGGTATATTGGAAGAAAATCAGAACTATATGACAAATATTCTTTTGGCAACCGCCTATCTTGCGCCCGTCCAGTATTACAGCAAGCTGAACAGGGCGGACATCGTCACGATTGAACTTTTTGAACATTACATAAAGCAGAGTTATCGCAACCGCTGTATTATTGCAGGCCCCGAAGGTGCGCAGTCGCTCACCCTGCCCGTAGAGAAAGCTCCCAACCACGGAAGCATAAAGGATGTGCGCCTTAGCGACCACGGCAACTGGCGCAGACTGCATTGGAATGCCCTGCAGTCGTCGTACATGACCAGTCCTTTCTTTGAGTATTATGCCGATGACTTCGCGCCTTTCTACGAGAAGAAATTCGATTTTCTGTGCGATTTCAACGAGGAACTGATGCTCTTGTGCTGCCGTCTGCTCGACATCGACATTGAGGGCAAACTCCGTCATACAGATGCCTATCGTTCAGACCTTGTAGACGGCGATGTTGACTTGCGCAATGCCATCTCGCCAAAGTGCGACTTTACCGCCGATGCTAACTTCGAAGCCAAGCCTTACTATCAGGTGTTTAGAGAACGCACGGGCTTTATTCCAAATCTAAGCATTGTAGACTTGCTCTTTAATATGGGTCCCGAAGGACTTTTGTATCTGTAAATCAGAATTATAAAATCATGAATAAAGTTATTCTTAAATCACTATTTGTACTATTTATTTGTGTCATCTCGCAAAGCGTGGTGGCACAAAAGCCGTATGGCATTTTTGACGAAAAGACTGGTACGCTTACTTTGGGCTACGGCAAAAGACTACCCAAGGGTGCAGTTGAGATAAAAAAAGAGTGGTTTGGTGTTGATGACGTTATTAAAGAGACGAAAAAAATTAAAAAGATTGTAATTAAGAAGTCGTTTGCCCACTACAAACCGAAGAATTGTAGCGGAAGTTTCTCTGGTTTGGTTAATTTGAAAGAGATAAAAGGACTGAAAAATCTTAATACATCTGAAACTACAGATATGACTTATATGTTTGAAGGATGTGAATATCTGACAAGTCTCGATTTAAGTCATTTCGACACTTCAAAGGTTACAGATATGAGTTGGATGTTCCATATATGTCGATTTTTGACAAGTCTCGATTTAAGTCACTTCGATACTTCTAGTTTAACAGAAATGAATAGTGTGTTCGAAGACTGTGAATATCTGTCAAGTCTTGATTTAAGCCACTTTAATACTTCAAATGTAACAGATATGGGGTTTATGTTCAGTGGTTGCATAAACTTAGCAAATCTCGATATCAGTAGTTTTAATACAGAAAATGTTACAAATTTATCGTTCATGTTCAATGGTTGTGAATCTCTGTCAAGTCTCGATTTAAGTCATTTCAACACTTCAAATGTCAAGTATATGGACAATATGTTCGATGGTTGCATAAACTTGGCAAATCTCAATATCAGCAGTTTTAAAACCGACAGCGTTACTAATATGGACAGTATGTTTTCAGAATGTTGTGCTCTGACAAACCTTGATTTAAGTCATTTTAATACATCAAATGTAACAGATATGAATTGGATGTTCAGAGGTTGCGTCAATTTAACAAATCTCGACATCAGTTGTTTAAAGACGGAAAATGTTACAAAAATGCACAGTATGTTTTCAAAATGTCGTTCTCTGACAAGTCTTGATTTAAGCCATTTTGATACTTCCAAAGTGACAGATATGAGTAATATGTTTGGTGGTTGTATCAATTTAAAATCTATTGACATTCATAGTTTCAATACCGAAAATGTAAAAGCGATTGATGAAATGTTTGAGGACTGCAAATCTCTGTCTGGACTTGATTTGAGTAGTTTCAAGACAGATAAAGTCTTTGACATGACGGAGATGTTTTCAGGATGTAGCAGTCTGACAGCCCTTGACATTAGAG
>JBGUGY010000093.1:0-4240 GCA_045111775.1 Bacteroidaceae bacterium
GTTACTGAACGACGCGATGCCTGCCACCGAGAAATATCTGCCGCCGCGACCAATCTCCTTTACCGTACCAACCATCTCGCCGAGCGATTTTGGCGTGTAGATTGATGCAATATCGGGCTGTCTGCCGTTGGCAAAATATGTTGTGAATCCGCGGTTGAAACTCTTTGCCACAACGGGCTTGAACTGAAGTTCGGACGTTCCGCTCGATGCGCGCTTATATTCATCGCGACGCTTCAGAATCTCGTCGATTTTCTGACGGTAGTAAGCCGTTACGTTCTTCACATAACTTGCATCCTTCAGTCTGCCCTCAATCTTGAACGAGCGCGCGCCGGCATCCATCAGAGCCTCAAGGTTTTCGCTCTGGTTCATATCTTTCAGCGACAGCAGATGCTTGGCTTTGTGTATCGTCTTTCCGTCGGCATCAATCATGTCGAAAGCCAGACGGCAGAACTGGGCGCACTCGCCACGGTTGGCACTGCGGTTGTAGCAATGCTGCGAAACGTAGCACTGTCCGCTGTAACTGACGCACAGCGCGCCGTGAACAAAAACCTCGAGCGGCACGTCGGTAGCCTTGTGAATCTCGCCTATCTCGCTTATAGAAAGCTCGCGCGCCAGAACAACTTGCTCAAATCCGAGGTCGGCAAGGAATTTGGCCTGCTCGGGCGTGCGGTTGTCCATCTGAGTGCTGGCATGCAGCGGAATTGGCGGAAGATTAAGGCCAAGAAGCGCAAAATCCTGCACAATAAGGGCATCGACGCCAATCTTGTACAGTTCCCATATCATCTCCTCGGTATCCTTCAGTTCATCGTCGCGCAGAATGGTGTTTACAGTAACGTAAATCTTTACGCGGTAGATGTGGGCAAACTCAACAAGTTGCCTTATGTCGTCGATGGAGTTTGTTGCTCCGGCACGGGCACCAAAACGCGGAGCGCCGATGTAAACTGCATCAGCGCCGTGTTTTATAGCCTCAATTCCGCACTCAAGATTCTTTGCCGGAGCGAGGAGTTCAATGTATTTTGCTTTCTTCATTTACTTTATGTCTTCCAAATTGTATGGAGTTTCCTGATAAACGTAATAGTTGAGCCAGTTGCTGTAGAAGAGATATGCGTAACTGCGCCATCTCACCATAGGCCCAAGTTCAGGATTATCGTCGCGATAATAGTTTACCGGCATCTTTATCTTCAGGCCCTTGCTGAGGTCGCGGATATACTCGTCGTCGAGCGTGTTTGGAGCATATTCAAGATGTCCGGTGATGAAAATCTGTCGGCCTCCGTTGGCTTTTACGATGAACACTCCGGCCTCGCGGCTCTCCGACATAATCTCCAGTCCGGGAACTTTCTCGATGTCCTCACGACGGACCTCGGTGTGGCGGCTGTGCGGCGCAAAGAAGCGGTCATCGAATCCGCGGAACAGAGGGTCTTTGGTGTTGGTGATGTCATGCTCGAACACGCCGAACATCTTGTTGTCGAGCGGATATTTCGGCACTCCGAAATGGTAGTACAATCCGGCCTGCGCCGCCCAACAGATGTAGAGCGTTGATGTAACGTGGGTTTTCGACCACTCGAAAATCTCCTTTATCTCGTCCCAGTAACCAACCTCCTCGAACTCCATCTGCTCAACGGGAGCACCAGTTACAATCAAGCCGTCGAACTTGTTGTCTCTGAACGCCTCGTCGAAGAACTCGTAAAAGGCATCCATGTGCTCGATAGATGTGTTCTTTGATTCGTGCGTGCGCAGCTTCATGAACTTCATCTCGACCTGAAGCGGCGTGTTTGAGAGCACTCTGACCAAGTCGGTCTCGGTAACAATCTTCAGCGGCATAAGGTTGAGCACCGCAATCTTTAGCGGACGGATGTCCTGAGAGTTGGCACGAATATCGTCGATGGCAAAAATGCCCTCTTCTTTCAGCAGCTCGATGGCTGGCAATTTATCTGGCAATCTTAATGGCATAGGCTTATCCTGTCTTTTTTGTTTCAGGGTGCAAAATTACATAATTCTAGCCAATTATTTACAATATTTTCGTTTTTGAGGCTGAAAATATTGTTCAGAAGCAGAATACGGAGAGGCTGACGGCGGATTTCGGAACTTAGGGACATCTGTAAACAATAATCCTCGCAACCATGCTTCTTTGTGATTGCGAGGATTATTACAAGATTTATTTAGCTTTTCCTGTAACGACAGAGTTTTTAAGGTTGCCCTTAAAGTCAAAATAAAAATAGCTCTGGCTACTTAAATTATTGCTTATCGGCAAAACAATCTTCAGCGTCTCGCTTGTCTTCTTGAAAATCTTCTTGCTTGTAGATGATCTTTTGTCGGCTACAAAGATTATCCTATTCTTGAAGTAGCATATTCCGTAAGACAGTTTTTCGCGATACAGTTTTTCTATCTCCGAATCGTAATCTACAAAATACTCATTGCTGACAACCCTGTAATCGCTGTACACATTCAGTTCGTCGTCGGTAAGCACAAACAGGAAGAACTTGATCTTGCTTTCGGGATATTTCTTATCCATCTCGCCAAGCATCTTGTCGAGCAAGACTGAATCTGCCACGACTGTCTTTTCGCCCTCAAACTTCAGGAATTCCGGCACTTTTGCCCCGTCAGTAAGACTATTGGCATGTGCGGTTATGCACACCAATGCAAAAACAAAAAATAAAAACCTTTTAACACCCATGATATTTTCTTTTTTTTGAAGGATGGAGACGAAAGGCAATGCCATCCGCCTCCACTCTCTGTTTCTTACTTGAAGAATCCGCCGAGCGGTGAGTTCTTCAGTCCGTCAATCAAGCCCTCGGCCTTCTTGAGCATGTCGCTGTTGATTGGGAGCGACTTGGCGGCTTCCATCACCTTCTTCACGTCGTCGGCCGAAACGTTTTTGCCAACTTCCTTGAAAAGGTTTACCAGCGCGCCCACCTTGTCGGTTGAGTTGCCGTTAAGGATGTCGAAGAAGCTCTTCTTCAGTTTCTCGTCGGCACCGAGCATGTCTAAAATCTGCTTAACTGTCTCGTTCATAATTCTTAAATTTAATTTTTATGAATAGTTTACGAGTGCAAATATACATAAAAGAAGAAATCCTAAGAACGCAAGACTGTTAAATTTCATGAATTCCCCATTCGTGAAGTCTGTTGATGATTCCCGAATTGAGTGCGTTGTCGGGATAGCCGAGCGATGTCTTCGGCTTGTTGAGCACGCCCTCGAACTCGGCAACGAACTTGGCCGGAATAACCTCGTAGGCAAGGATTTCGCCCATCAGACCCTCGTTGTAAGGAAGCTCGCCGCCGTCCATGAGTCGCTTCTCCTCGAAATTAGACAGACTGTCGGCGCGCATAAGCACTCGCGGACGCGCCTTGTCCTCCTTCGATATTGTAAGAACGGCATCGTCTTTCTGAGCCAGAGAGGCGTAGACGAGCTTGCTTCCGGCATATCTTGAGTATTCACGCGATGTATATTCGAGCAGTTCCTCGACAGGCACTTTCACCACCCTGCCGTTTTCGTAGCCAAGAACGAGATAGCCTTTCACCTCGTCGTCCTTAACGGCAAGCGTAAGCAGAGAGTCCTCGTCGTAGTCGTAGCTGTCCAGTTTCTTGAACTTGTTGCCGCTGAGAAACTTGAACAGGGCTATCGGCTCAACGTAGTTGTCTGGGTCTTCGTAATCTACAAGAACGTTTTTCCTGATGCGGCTTGTGCGCACCTCATCGTCCTTCGAGCTGATGAACGGCTTTGACACGCTCACAGCATCCTGAGTCTGCTCGACTGATTCTTCAGGCACAATCCTTAGCGGTTCGTCTGCTACGGCGGCCGACAGAACCACGGTTCGGCTTACTCGCTGATATTCGGCAAACTGCTCTGCCGTAAGCTTTCTCTTGCTTCCTGCCTTACGCACATACCACATGTCGTTGTAAGGCAGTCCCGACGGAACAGGAAGGATTTCGACAGCCAGCACATCCTTCTCCGTATTTTCCCTGTCGAAGTCAATCTTCTTTATGTATGTCGTGGCTATGTCGTTACCCCACTTAATGGCAATGGCATCTACAATGGCACGGATATACTTGTCCTTGTCGCCATAGAACAGCGGATTGTTCAAGTCGTCCTCAACGCCGACGCCATAGCCGAAGTTGTTTACGCCAATATAAAGCACTCCGCCCCTTGTGTTGAAGAACGAATCTACAACCTTCAGAATCTCGTCCATCTGCTTTTCGTGGTCGGGCTGCATGCTCTCGGCGCAGAATACTATGCTTGT
>JBGUGY010000094.1:0-2377 GCA_045111775.1 Bacteroidaceae bacterium
ATGCTTGCCGTGGCGACTGAAAAGTACTTCGTCGAGGACCGACCAATATTCTTTCAACCCTTCCAAATCATCGTCTTTTATTGTGTATCCGTTGTTCAGAGCCTTCTTTGCGCCTCGTTTTCTGAGGCTTCTGAATGGCATCGGCTCGTCTTGTCTTATTGTTGACGAAATCTGACGGACGGTAAGTTGTGCGCCGACTTTAAAAAGTGCGTACAAGTCTTCTTCGCTTGGATAGCTTGCGTAGATGTGCGGATATGGCTTGTATATCCATTGCGTGGCATTGTATTGCTCTTTGAAATAAGTGCAGAGAATCCTGAAAATGTCGAGCATCTCTGCGCCGGTCATGTCGTTGTGCGTAACGATTCCGCCGTAAGTCAGACCTTGATGACTCCATATCGTGCCGGATGATTTGTCGAAGTTTGCGGGCACGAGAGCCTTCAGTTTGCCAGAAATGTTAATCATTACAGACGCATCGCAGAATCTGGCTTTGTGATAGTCGAGATAGTTGCGGTTTATCAAGAACGTGGCATTTCTCGACGAATCGACAAAATTGTTCCATTCGTCAAAATGTTCATCGTTGTATCTTACAATACTAATCTCTTCCATACATCTGCTTAAATTCTTGATAATTATGTATATAGCCAATCTTGCTATATTCTTCCGAAGCCATAACGACAAGTATGGTATCTTCCTTGAAATCAGTCAAATCAGCCCAAACATTTGGCGGAATTACGAGTCCGACGTTTGGCTTGTCCAGAACGAATTCCAGTTGCTCCTTTCCGTCGTCGGTCTTGATTTTTACGCTTCCGCTTATGGCAAAGACAACTTCGGCATTAGTCTGATGCGCGTGTCCGCCTCTGTCTTTGCCTTTTGGGACTTTGGTAGTCCAGAAAACCCTTTTCACCTCGAACGGAATGTGCTTCAACCCCTCGAGAAAGCAGAGGCTTCCTCTCTCATCTATAATTTCTGGTATTTCTAAAGTCTGTACTTGCATTTTTTATCTTTTGAAAGGCAAAAATATAAAAAATAATCGAGAATCGAAAGACTGGCTCGGCTTAATGTGCTTTTTGCCTCGGTTCGATGTCGCGTCAGAATTTCAGAAATCCCGATACGAAAAGATATACCGCCAATCCAATCAAGATGTTGATTATGAGTGTGATGATAACCTTCTTTTCGAGTCTGAAACCGTATTTTATCGAGCACCATGCCACCACGATTACGAAGTCGAAAATGGCGGAGATGGTAATTGCCAGTCCCGTTCCGGTAAGCCCCATCAGACTATAGCCGATGAGCATCGACGCAAGGAAGAAAATGTCGTATGATATTTCGAGAATCAGATATGCGCGGCTCTCGCCCTTGGCAAGGTTCAGATATGCCACCGGAAGCGTTACGGAACGCAGGTAGAGATTGAGGGCGGCGAGCTGTAACATTCCGGTTATGACGAGGAATCGCTCGCTGAACAGAAGTTGCAAGCACCACGGCATCAAGAACATAAAGGCTATTATGCCCGGCGAGATTATCAGAAGCGACACAAATGCTTGATTGTTAACCACTTTATTGAATCTGTCGGCATCTTTGTTTACGGCAGACAGACGCGGAAAATAATCGCTCTCCATTGCCGAGAATACCATTCCGGCATAGTTTACAACTATCAGATATCCAGCGTTATAAAGTCCTACGGTATCGATGTCGGCAATCTTCAGAAGGGCTGTTCGTAGGCAGACTTCGGTTAGCGATGTGGCGCACATTCCTATCACAAAGGCGATGCCGAGTTTTATCATCGGCTTTCCTTCGCCAATGACTCCCCTAACCTCTATTTTTACGGCATTTTCGGTCTTGCCCATGTACCACGGAAATCGCTCAATGCCAGTTATTTCTCTGATTTTCTGCGGAACAAAAACTGGAAATTCCTGAAATGAGAAATGCGTTGCCGCCGCCATCGTTATGAATCCCATCGCTACGATAGACGGCATAACTCCCTTCATTCCAAGTAAATAGTACATTGGCAGAACCGCGATGAGCGACACCACTACCATTGCCACGGATGCGTATGCCATCTCGCGAATCTTGCGCACACCCTTCAAAATTCCCATCTCTACAGCCGAAACAATCCCGAACGGAACCGCAAGACTCAGTAGACTGATGTGAATGCTGTGATACAGGTCGTTGAATAGTAGATAACTGAACAGCGGCGACAAGGCCACTCCGCATGCAAGTCCGAAAAACGACGAGATGATTGTCCAACCGCGTACAACAGTTATGTATCTTAGCAAGGCTTCGCGATTGCCTTCCTCGTAAAGTTCTGAAATGTGCTTCACGGCGCTGAACGAGATGCCCAGATTGCTCACGTTGTTGAGCAATGTTACGATGTTGTTGT
>JBGUGY010000095.1:0-2283 GCA_045111775.1 Bacteroidaceae bacterium
AACCCCCGGAACGTCGCCGTTCGGCGGTTTTCAAGACCGCTGTAATCGACCACTCTACCACCTCTCCAAACTTCTTTGAGAAGTACTCTTCTTTCGAAAAGCGATGCAAAGATACAACTTTTTCCGATACCCACAAACATTTTGCAAAGATTTTTATCAGAAAAATTTCATTCTCGCCAGAAAAGACAATCTCACAAAACAAAAAAGAATCCTGCAAACGCATGATATTCTCGCACTTGCAGGATTCGTATAAACTATCAAAATGAAAAATTATTTCAGAGTAATAACGATTGGCTTCTTAACCTTGGCAGCAAAGTCGCGCACAAAGTTGTTCCAGACCTCGAGGGTTGGGAAGCCAAACTTTGTCCAGCCTGCGCCCCAGTAATATGTGTATGCAGCCGAGCCGTTTATAGTACTGAAGGCTGCCACATGACCAACACCGCCCTGCGATTCGGCAACGGCAAGCATCTGAGGCTCAATCTTCATCGGAGTCTGAGGGAACATTGCGGCAACGAAAATCTTGCCGTTATTGTTCTGCGGATTGCAAGTCAAATCCTCGTAAGTCATGTACGACTTGTCGGCTGCGATGCCGTATCTTGTAGTGTTGTCCTTGTGCATAACCAAGCCCGTAATTACGCTTGCCGCCTTGCTTAGTCCGGTGTACGAGATAGTCGTTTTGTTAAACTGACTGTTGCGGTCCAACTGAATAGTGCGAGTCTCGGTAACCACACTTCCGTTTACCGTAACAGGATTCATAACCACTTGGAACGTAAGGCGAAGAGGACCGTTGTCGAGAATCTTAAAACTCTTGTAGTAGCCAGAGAAAAGGATTCTGCCTGCGTTGTCGACGAGAGCCGTTCCGGCACATCCGAGCGATGCACCAACGCTGTAACAGTCCATTCCGTTTCCGTGGTCGTGCTCAAGGTCGAACGATGCGGCATACTGCTCGCCCACCAGTCCGTCGATGGCAGAGAGCGTGCGCACCTTGTTTCGGTTATCGTCGCTCAGAACGTTCGACATGCGGGCATCAACAACCAGCTCAGGAACACGCTTCAGCCACACGTCGTTGCCCCACTCGCTCAGCCCTATTCGGCTGTTGTTCGGACCGTAAAGGCGATAAGCCATCTTGTCGTTCTCCCACACCACATCGCCCTGATGCTTTGTGTACTGCGATACGAACACAGCCTGTTCTGGCGCAGGGACGCCCGATGCCAAGCGGATTGTATACACAGCGCGAGTTCCGGCTCCAACGTTTGCCGGGAAGATTAGTTTGCGGTCGTAAGTTATCTGAGAAGGCACCTCTTTGTGGAAGGCATCCATTACCGATATGCGGTCGCCAGCCTTCAGACCGAGAGTTGCGCTAATGCGTTCAAGAGGAATTTCAACAATCTCATTCTCGCGAATCATACTGACATTGTTCTGCATTTCAACAATCACATCCTTGGCTTCGACAGAACAAACCATGAACATGGCAGAAACAAAAAGAAATAATTTTCTTACTTTCATGTTGTAATTTTTCAGTTGAGATGCAAAAATAGACAAAAAAAATGACTTTCGGCGCGGCAAGTGCTAAAAATCTGTCATTTAAATGATTCTCTCGGAGGATTTTTCGTCTGTTTTTCAGAAGAAAAAGCATCAGCAAGGGCATAAAACGAAAAAAGGGTGCACGCCTGCACCCAACCTTGTTAACCTTAAATCTAATACTATGAAAAACACATTGCAAAGATAAGGGTTTCTTTTTAAATTCCAAATATTCCGGCAAAAAAAATGATTTAAAATGCAAAAAAAATTCTCTCTCTCGGAAAAAGAAACAAAATTCATGTCATTTTGTAAAAAACAAATTCCAAAACAGCACTTTTATATTAAACATTTCTTGTATATTTGTTGCATTAAAGACAAGATGTGATGAAACAAGGACTTTTGACATTCTTAACCATTTTTGTCTTTTGCCTGAATGCCACGGCGCAGCAAAAGTTCATGTACCAAGGTAAAACCCTTACCACGGGCATGAGCGTGTATCTTGTAGACCCAAGCAGAACGCCTATCGAGATTGAGCACGTCTACAACAACGTGAACGATGCCATTAAGTCAGCCCAGAACCGGAAAATAAGAGAACTGGGCACGATTGACATATACATAACCCCAAACGTTTACTGGATTGACGACCCCGACGACCCTTCGACAAGGAAAAGCAGCACAAAGTCGATGCCTGCCGTTGGCATGAAGGTTAATCTGAGCAAGGTTAGACTCATCGGGCTGAGTGCCGACCCTCACAACGTAGTT
>JBGUGY010000096.1:0-4177 GCA_045111775.1 Bacteroidaceae bacterium
CTCTCGATGATGAACTGGCGATATGCAGGACGCTCGCTCGCCGTCTCGTTTCCGCAGCCCGAGCCGTTAGCCCATGTGCCGTCGGCATTCTTTCGGTAGAAGTATCCCGGAGCAGTAAGCTCGAGCGGACTGTTTGTGGTATTGTATGTGTGATTGTAAACCACGTCGAGAATCACTCTTATGCCTGCCTTGTGACAAGCCATAACCATCTGCTTGAATTCGCGCACGCGAGCCGTAGGATCGGCAGTCGTAGTGGCATACGAGCCTTCGGGAACGTTGTAGTTCATAGGGTCGTAGCCCCAGTTGTACTGCGGAACGTCGGGCTTGCTCTCATCTACCGAGCCATAGTCGTACGACGGCAGAATCTGAATGTGCGTAACGCCCAGTTCCTTCAGATGCGAGAGTCCAGACGCGAGGCTGTCGCTCGTAACGGTATTCTGCTCGGTAAGGGCAAGGAATTTGCCGTTGTTCTTCATGCCCGATTCCGAATCCATGGAGAAATCGCGATGATGAAGTTCGTAGACAATCATGTCGGCGAACGACTTCATAGGCGGACGCTTGTCGCTCTCCCACCCTTCGGGATTCGTCTCGCTCATGTCTGCCACATATCCGCGCTTACCGTTTGTTCCGACCATCTTAACGAAGATGCCGGGCGAATGAAGGCGTTCTTCCGTATCGCCCTGCTGCATCACCCTGAAGTCGTAGTAATAGCCGTGCCAGTTGCCTTTCACATCGGCCTGCCACGTACCGTCGTTCATCTTGCGGAGCTTTACTACCTTGGGCTTGCATCCAGCCTCATCGTTCTTGTAGATGTAAACGCTCGCGCTCTTCGCCATTGGCGACCACACCGAAAAGTGAGTGGACTTTGGCGAATAGCACATCTCGTTGTCGAGTTGCGCAGGCACAGGCCATTGCTGATAGTCTTGCGCCACAGACGAGAGAGAAAGCCCGGCAAGCATACTGAGGAACATTATTTTTGTTTTCATTATCAGAAAATCTAATATCTGCCACTATTGTCAACCATATTTCTCACGCGCTCGTTAAACGCCTTCTGCTTCATCAGCTCTTCAACGCTAAGGTGCATACGGTAGCGCCAGTAGTGCCTTGGATTTGCAGGAACGTTGATACGCTCGCTTGCCACATCTTCCTTGCGCAGGTTCTCGTCGATGCTGAGCCAGTCTTGGAACGACAGGATGCAGAGCATAGAAGGACATGCCAGATGCTGAGCCACCACCTCGTTGCAAATCTCGCCGGTGGCCTTCTTCGGAGCATCGCCACCACGCATCAGAGCCTCGTGATAGTAGTTGTTGGTACGGTTGTAATCCTCTTCCCACCAGCCGCGCAGGGTACTCATGTCGTGAGTTGATATTGTGCAGACTGAGCGGTAAGGATACTCGCCAAGATGTCCGTAGTTGTAGTTCGGATTCTTTGGCATAGTCTGAATTTCGAGGCTTAGGATGCGGAGGTCGTTCATCGTCCATGGCACACAGTCGGGCACCATTCCCAAATCCTCGCCGCATACCAGCATACGCGTTGCCTCTGTCAGCATCGGAAGTTTCTTCATCGCCTCGCCATACCAGAACTGATTGTGGCGGCGGTAGAAATAGTCGTTATACAGTCGGTTGAAGGCATCTTTCTCGTGCCATACAAGCGTCTGGTACACAAAATCGAGCTGTGCCGAGATGCGCGGATGATACAAATCCTTATTCTTATGGTCGCGAACAAACAACACGTTGCTAATCAATGCATAGAGTCCGTCTCTTATCCAGATGCTCTTATCGTCGGTCTTGCCCTCGAAGGCTTTTTCTACCTTTCGCTGGGTGTCGTACTCATCGCGCATACAATACAAATCGTCGTGACTCGGCTTGATGTACTTTGCCTTTACCTCATCAACATTTTCGCCGAAGATTTTGTCGAGAATCCAGTCGGTAATGAAAGGCTTTGTCATGTAGTCCTCGCGCCACCACAGTCCGTAGCTCTCTATCTCCGAAACGCTCATTGGAAGCGACGGAGAGAAGTGTCCGAGCAATCCGTGTACGGCATCGACAGGAATCTCCCAGATGCGGAAGAATCCGAGGATATGGTCAATACGGTAGGCATCGAAATACTCCGCCATCTTGCGGAATCGGCGCATCCACCACTTGCATCCGTCGGCAAGCATGGCGTCCCAGTTGTAGGTTGGGAATCCCCAGTTCTGACCGTTTACCGAGAAATCATCTGGCGGAGCACCAGCCTGTCCGTTCATGTTGAAATATCGTGGTTCGGCCCAAGCCTCAACGCTGTTTCGGTTTATGCCGATAGGAATATCGCCCTTGATAATCACGCCGTTCTTGCGAGCGTATGATGCCGCCTCGCTAAGTTGCAGATGAAGGTGGTACTGAATGAAATAGTACTCGGCAATAGCCTTGTAGTCCTTGCCTCCCACGGCTGTGAGAGTCTCGACTTCGGCTTTGTTGAACGTGCTGTATTCAGGCCACTGGCTGAAGACTGGCGTCCCGAACTTATCCCGAAGGAAACTGAAAGCGGCATAAGGCACAAGCCAGTCGGCATTGTCGTCGAAGAACTTCTTGAAGCCTTTGGTTTTCAAGGTCTTCGCGCCGTCCTGCAGATAGATGAGGTGCAGATATTCGCGCTTAACCTTGTTTACAGCCTCATAGTCAACCTGTTCAAGGTCGTTGAGTTTCTTCTGCTGAGCGGCGAAATATGCCATTTTCTCTTTATCGTCGAGCACGCCCACCTTTACAAGATTGGCATACATAGGATGGAAAGCGTAGATGCTTATGCTGCTGTAAGGGTACGAATCAACCCATGTGTTCGTAATCGTCGTATCGTTTATCGGCAGAATCTGAAGCACTCTCTGATGCAGCGATGCCACCCAGTCTATCAGTTTCTTCAAGTCGCCGAAATCGCCCACTCCAAAACTGCTTTCGGTACGGATTGAGAATATCGGTACGACCATTCCTGCTCCGCGCCATGCCGACATCTGGAGATTGACCTCGCCGTCGTCAACAACACGGGTCTCTGTCCCGAACATCGCATACTCGTCTATGCTGTGGTTAAAGCCTTCTTCCCAGCATCCGAACGCGCCGTCGCTGTATGCAGCAAACTTATATTCGAAAGGGAAACTGAGTTTGTCGGCATCAAGCGTAACGACCCACTCGTTTATGCCGATGCAATGGAGCATCTGCGGCTTGTCGGTCTTCCACGCACCAAGATGCTTCTGGTTGCTGAGGAGTCCGAGTTTCTGCCCTGCCCTGAGTTGAGGGGCTTTCACCTTTATTATAAGCGAATGTTTTGAATACTTTGGCTTTAACGTCTCTGCCTTGTGCGGCTGAATGCACTCGGTAAATGCCGAGCTGTACAGATATGATTGCCACGGTATGTCGCACCAGCGGTCGTTAAGTACATAAACGCGCTTTGAATCATCGTCGAGAAGAAGGGTGCGTGTGTTTACCGCCCACTCTTTCCTAACCAATGCCGAATCCCGAAAAACTACATAATTATATTTAATGCTGCTGACATTGTCGCCAGCCTCGTACTCCCGAACCCAATGCAATCCATCAACAGTATTGAGCCATGCCTCCTTGTTACATTCCGAACCATCGGCAAATGTAATCTGCATCTGAACTCCAACAATCTCGCCCCATTGGGTGAAATACTCTATATTGAACTGTACTTTCATGGTTTAGAAAATAATGTTTTTTATTAATTCCTCTCCAAAAATACGAAATAAGCCAACTATCACAATAAAAAATATTTACATTTATGGCTGAGAGTTGCGGAAACGATTGCGGCACAGCTATCACATCTGCCATGACAACCTTTGCCTGAGACGTTCGCGACATATTTTTTACATGAATTAGAGATAAAGAAACGCAGTTTTACAGTATCATAAATGATTTTTTCAGAAATGCCGCTGAAAGCGTCACCTCTCAGTAACCGCAGCATCCGCAGGATCTGCGGACAGAAATGCTATGAATATCATCGACCCTGAAAGCGGTCGCCCACATTAGTTGGGGCACTCCTTCAGAGTGCTTGTCGTTGAGGGCTCTTATTCCGCAGGTCGTTCCGACCTACGGTTATTAAGCGGAGACGCTTTCAGCGTCTGCTAATGAGTACAATGTACAGATAATCAGTTATGCAATATTTCATAACATCTACAAAGCTATACGTCGCA
>JBGUGY010000097.1:0-5034 GCA_045111775.1 Bacteroidaceae bacterium
TAATCGAGAGCACACGCGACGGAGCAGCACGCATAATCATTCCGATGCTCGTAAAGATGGGCTATAAGGAAGAGGACATAACTGTTGAATTCCCTCAGCAATACATGGGCGATGCCCTCATCGGCATTCTGGAAGGAAACACAATGAAATTAAAGAAATAACGATGGAAGAACACAATATCAATCCCGAAAATAAGGCTGTCGAAGAACAGATTTCTGCCAGCAACGACACCACTAAAGTCGACGAGAAGAAGCCCGAAAACAAGTGGATTAGACGACTGAAAAGGCTGATTCCGGGCGCAGCGGTAGTGAATTTTGCACGCGAGCACTGGAAGCTGACGTGCATTGTGGCTGCCATCGCAATAGGCACGGCATACGCCATCACGAAGATGGTGTACAATACGGCTACGAGCTTCGAGATTGTGCGCGACGAACGCATCGACATCACTCCAGCGGAAATACGAAGCATCGAGGAGATTGGCGAATGGGAGTTCCTTTCCGTTAATATGGAAGAACTCGTAGACACCACGAAAAAAGGCTTCTTTACGGGCACAAGCACGCTTGCACGCATTTACAAAGGCACAGTACGCATAGGCATAGACATGCACGAATGCAAGGAGGGCTGGCTCACCACTCAGGGCGACACTCTTCGCGCCAGTCTGCCGGCAATCAAGGTGCTAGACAAGAATTTTATCGACGAGGCTAACACTCGCTCGTTCTACGAGGACGGCTCATGGACCGGCAACGACAAGGAGCGCATGTATCAGAAGGCGCGCCGCATGATGCTGCAGAAAGGCTTCTCGGCACAAAACCGAAAGAAAGCCGAAGAAACGGCACGACAGCAACTCACAAAATTCTTCCGCTCGTTTGGATACAACAACGTAGAACTAACCTTCGGCAAATAAAAAGGCATGGAAAAATTTGAAAGCATAATTGGTGATATCAGCTCATTCCTGTGGGGATGGCCAATGATGATACTCCTTGTGGGAATCCACATCTACTTGACTATTATTCTGAGATTTCCGCAGCGCAAACTGTTTACGGGCATCAAGCTGTCGGTTAAGAAGGACAAGGATGCCGACGGCGACGTCAGCCAGTTTGGAGCACTCGCCACATCGCTTGCCGCCACCATCGGCACAGGAAACATCGTGGGAGTGGCAACGGCAATAGCCCTCGGAGGTCCGGGAGCGGTGCTGTGGTGCTGGCTCACAGGCGTATTCGGCATCGCAACGAAGTATGCCGAGGGACTTTTGGCCATTAAATACCGCGTAAAGACCGACAAGGGCAAGATGCTTGGCGGACCGATGTACGCCCTCGAAAAAGGTCTTAACTGCAAGACTCTCGCCATTATGTTTGCCGTGTTTACATCTGTTGCAGCCTTTGGAATTGGCAATACCGTACAGGCAAACTCAATTTCGATGCTTCTGCACGAGAGCTACGGCATCGAAGCGTGGATTACGGGCGCAATAACAGCCATTCTGGTGGCTCTCGTCATCATTGGCGGAATAAAAGGCATTGCCAAGGTATGCACGGCTTTCGTGCCGTTTATGGCGATAATGTATGTTCTGGGATGCTTTTATATTCTCTGCATAAACCATGCCTATATTGGGCAAGCAATTAGCGTTATAATCGATTCTGCATTCCATCCGCAGGCTGCCGGAGGCGGCTTCGTCGGCTCTACGGTGATGATTGCAGCACGATACGGCATTGCACGAGGATTGTTCAGCAACGAGTCGGGAATGGGCTCTGCCCCTATCGCAGCGGCAGCAGCACGCACGCGCAACCCGGTACGTCAGGCTCTGGTATCGTCTACGGGAACATTCTGGGACACCGTGGTAGTATGTGCCATCACTGGCATCATGCTTGTTAGCAGTATTATAGCCTTTCCGGATATAGACTATCACGACGGCGGCGCGCTGACCAAGGTCGCATTCAGCAAGATTCCGTATCTTGGAACGCCTATCCTAACGTTCGGCATCATCACCTTTGCCTTTTCAACCATCTTGGGATGGAGCTATTATGCCGAGCGGACCATCGAATATCTGCTGGGACACAAGTTCATCTGGAGTTACCGAGTTCTGTGGATTATAGCCGTTTTCTTCGGTGCGGTACTTAATCTGAAACTTGTGTGGGACCTTGCCGACTGTTTCAACGCGCTGATGGCTATTCCGAACCTGCTGTCGCTCGTGTTGCTTTCGAAGGTTCTTATTAGCGAGACGCGAAAATATCTGTGGGAGGGAAATCTTGAGGAAGACGCTCCCGAAGAGGAATAAAAAAAGAATCCGCAGCATCTTTTTATAGACAGATGTTGCGGATTCTTTTTTTTGCGTATGCCTCAAGAGAGGCACGAATGTCATTTCGTTTTCTCCCACGCCTCGGCTATGGCATCAAGCCCGATGCCCAGCAGACGAGCCTGCCGAAAGATTTCGGGCAGCGTCTTCTGCATAAAATCTTCGCGCTGAGCCTTTTGAAGGCGTTTCTTGGCATCGGTACAGACAAAATAGCCGATGCCACGTTTCTGGTACACAATCTCCTCGCGTTGCAGCACCTCCATGGCGCGGATAACCGTATTGTAGTTAATCTCGTAGGTCGCCGCCAAATCGCGCACGCCCGGAATACGGTCTTCCTCGTTGTATTTGCCCTTCAGAATCTCCTCGCAAATGAGATACGCAACTTTGCCAAAGATTGTCTTTTCGTTAGATGAAATCATATCATTAATAGACCGTTATTTGCAGGCTGAATGCGTTTGAAAATATGGTAATTAACCACATTCAACACAACCATCAGCAAGAGAATAAATACTTGTACCATATCATTTTCCATGAACTTACTTACTTCAGGAACTTTGGATACGCCAACCCAGAGAATAAGAATTATAGCACATCCCATACGAATGATATTCGAACGGAACAGAAAAACAAAGAACACGGAAATTGTCTCTAAATACAAGAATTTCAAGCAAGACATTGGTGTGAGCAAAATTATAGCAATTGAGCAACTATCGCCAACAAAATAACGCGGGAACAGATAATTCACAACCGCAGCCATCGGCAAAAATACCACAAACGCCACCCACGGATGTAACAACACATACAGATATTTTGTTTTTACCGAAACAGGAAGCAACAGCATTGTCTTGTTTCCTATGAGGGGAATTAGTCCAAATATATGTGCGATAAAAACTCCGCAAAAAAAAGGAGACATTGACAATTTCCCGACATATCCATCTCTCACGCAATTTGTGAGGACAAAATAAAGGAAAATAACATACACCAGCAAAAACAGACAGTTCTTTATCAATATAAACAACGACTCGTCTTTCAGAAATGCTTTATATCGTAACATAATGAAACGTATTTAAAAGTTAAAATTTATTGTTGAAATCACGCGTTTACGTTTTGTGAGAAACCGACAAACTTATCGTAATTCTTGCGTATAAACATAAGCCAAGACACTGGCAGTAATATTATCGCATTTACAAGCAAAATCATCGTTATAGTCTGAAGCCCCATTCCATGACCGTGTGCAAAGGAAAAAATCTTCATGTATACAAATGCCAGCAATACGAATATAGAAATCGACATGGCTCCGTAGCCAATACTGAGCGTAAGCAACCACATGCAACCAAGCAACATCGCCACCAAAGCAATCGGGTCCAACACTAAAAAGTCCCAAGCCTGCGTCAAATCTATCGTATTTCCGCCAAAACAATGAAGCAAGGCATTTCCGCAACCTAAAGCCAACGCGTAGCCCAAAACAACCGTAGCAACAGTCAGCGGCATCTGAAACAGCAGCAAAGACAGATATTTCTGCGACATATTGGCTGGCAGAAGAATATTATGCTTGACATTGAAAACATTGCACACCTCACTCAGTCTGGAAACTAATATCAATACCAGTATTACATCGAGGATGAACCACGGCAAAGTAAACAGATGAAACATTCCATCTGACATGACAAGAACCCAGAGTGTCCCTATCAGCCAAACGGCAAGAAATGTCCACAGATGGTTGAACCGTTCTTTCATCCACAAGAAACGAATAAGATTCTTCATGATTTTCAGTGTTTTGCGTTAACATATTCGAATAGCAATTCCAAGTTTACAGGCGTTTCGTCCTCATCGGGAGTGCGTCGAGCCATACAGATTTCACCGTCCAGACTCTTCTCGCTGTACAGAATTTCGCCCGCAGGATTCACCCCGAAAGTGTATTTCTCTGCCAGCTCCATCGTACTCGAATCGAGCAAAACGCCGTTGCCACCAATAATTGCAACGTGGTCGAGCAACGTCTCTACATCGTGTACCTGATGCGTTGAGATGACGATGGTGCGTCCCTCGGTCATGTTGCTGGCAATAACCTTGCGGAACTGTCGTTTCGACGGAATGTCGAGTCCGTTTGTAGGCTCATCCATCAGCAGCACCTTTGTGTTGGTAGCCAAGGCGAAGCTCATCATCACCTTCTTCTTCGTTCCCATAGATAGTTTGGCGAGCTTCATGTCGGTTGGCAGTTCAAACTCGCGCAGGCACGAATCAAGAATCTCCTGACTAAAGTCCTTGTAGAAAGGGCGGTAGATGTCGATGTACTTCTTGAGCGACCAGTTTGGCAACATGAATTCCTCGGGCACGAGATAGAGCTTTTCGAGCAGAGCCTTGCTCTTTTCGCCCGATGGCAGTCCGTCGATGCAGACAGAGCCTGATTTTGGCAGCAGAAGTCCGCTGATTAGGTTGAGCAAGGTCGATTTGCCTGTGGCATTCTTGCCCAGAAGCCCGTAGATGCAATTATCGTGCATCTCGAGACTAAAGTTGTTGAACACGTTTTCGCCAGAGCGTTTGTAGCCGAAGGTGAGGTCTTTGATTGTAATCATAATCAATTTTTTAAGTGATTGTTTTTATATATTATTGCCGAATCAGATTACATTTATAATGCTTTCTGTCAGCGATTTAACCAAATAATCATAGTGTCATAGTTAAATATGACGGTACAAATATAAAGGTTTTATTTCTTCCACCAAATATTTTTGCCATTTTTTTCAAAA
>JBGUGY010000098.1:0-5854 GCA_045111775.1 Bacteroidaceae bacterium
TATTGCGGCTCGGGCAACAACATGGGATACATGCCTCAGTATTATTTCAACCAGAATTCATCGTTCGGAAGCGAGGCTGAACTGCTTTCGATGATTAAGACATACAAGGAGAAGGGCACAGGCTTCATTGCCGATGTGGTGATAAACCATCGCAACAACCTTGGCGTTGGCGGCTCGTGGGCTGATTTTGCTGCCGAGACATACAACGGCGTTAAGTATCAGATGCTCCCTTCGGATATCTGCTCAGACGATGACAATGGTCAGACTGCCGCATGGGCTTCTAAGAATGGCGTTTCGCTGAGTCCGAACAAGGATACGGGCGAGGGCTGGAGCGGCTGCCGCGACATCGACCACAAGAGCGAGAACGTGAACAAGGTGGTAAAGGCTTATCTCGACTATCTTCAGAATACGATAGGATACGCCGGCTTCCGCTACGATATGGTGAAGGGCTACAGCGCATCGTTCACAGGCGACTACAACAGTACGGTTAATGCTACTTATTCGGTGGGCGAGTACTGGGACGGCAATACCGCAGTCGTGAAGAACTGGATTGACGGCACAAAGGTGAACGGCACTGTTCAGAGTGCAGCGTTCGATTTTCCGTTCCGATATACTTGTCGCGATGCCGTGGCATCATCGGGCTACAACTGGAGCAAACTCACTGGCACTTCGCTTATTTCAGACCAGAACTATCGCCGCTATTCGGTTACGTTCGTAGAGAATCACGACACTCAGGTTCGCTCGGCTAACGATCAGCAAGACCCAATCCGCCGCGACACGCTCGCCCTTAACGCTTGGATGCTTGCAATGCCCGGAACGCCTTGCGTCTTCCTGAAGCATTGGATTGACTGCAAGCAGGAGATAAAGGCGATGATTGATGCTCGAAAGGCTGTCGGAATAAACAATCAGAGCACTTACAGCGAGTATATTTCGCAGGCTGCAAAGTGCATCAGAACGGTTACTGGCGAGAACGGTCAGCTTCGCGTTATCGTGGGCGACAAGAGCAACACGAACATTCCTAACACGATGGTTCAGGTGCTCGACGGATACCACTATCGCTATCTGATGAGCAAGAGCACTGAGATTGCTTGGGCTGACAAGGCTTCGGGCGATTATGAGGAGGCTTTCAAGGTTAAGCTTGTAGCTGTCTCTGCTCACGACGATGCACAGCTCGTTTACACCACCGACGGCACAGAGCCATCGGCAACTAACGGCACAAAGGTGGCAAGCGGTACGGATATTGAAATTTCTTCGAACTGCACGCTTAAGGTTGCCCTCGTTGTTGGCGGAACAGTAAAGAACGTGGCAACGCGCAAATATACCGTCACTCCGTTTGTGGCTCACAAGGCAACAGTCTACTTCAAGAATCCTGACTGGACATCTGTTTATTTCTATGCTTGGGATTCGTCAAACACTCTGCTTGGCTCATGGCCGGGAACAAAGATGACCGACAAGGTTGTTATCGACGGCGTGGAGTGGTATTACAAGGCATTCGACGTAAACAAGAAGGGCTATACCTTCAACATCATATTCAACAAGGGCATGGGACAGCAGCAGACTGTCGATATAGGTCCTATCTGTAGTGATGTTTATTACGAGCTTTCGGGTACAAACAACGATAAGCTAACGGTTAAGGAGGTAACGCCGTCTGGAGCAACATCGGTGGCTCAGCCAGTTGTAACCGACGATGTTGAGGTTGCATCTGCTAACGGCAGATTGTTGATAAAGAGTAACACCTGCAAGGTGATTCCAGTATATACAGCCAATGGCGTTCTGGTAAAGAAATTGAAAGTTGAGAGAGGGTTAAATGATTTTGGTGATATGCAGCCTGGTCTGTATATAATCTCTAACCAGAAAGTGGTAGTAAGTTATTAAAAAGAAAAAGTTTTTACATTGTAATTTTAAGTTTTTCGGAAAAAGTATTTTCAATAGTTTTTATTTCATATTGGGTAAAAGAGAGAACGGTGTCCGCGTGAGCAGGCACCGCTTTTTTGTAGTAAGTCTTGGAATGGTGTTTAAATGGTATTTTATTATGCTTAAAATAGATATAGTTGTGATGATATAAAGAAAGCGACTCTGATAAATCAGAATTTACCAGTATCTGCTTGACAGAAGAGAAGCTTATATTCTCACTCAGCCAAGCAGATACTGTAAATGACGATGTTAGTCATAACTTTGAAGCGATACCTGACCGTTCATTAGTAACGGAAGGATTTCGTCACGTTGCTTAGTTAGTGATTGATTTTGCCCTATTGCAGAAAATGATTTTTCCAATAGTGGTAGCAATAACTTGCTAAATAATTCAGCAACATGCTCGTTATATGGAAATTGATACATTTTCATAATGTCAGGTTTGACTCGTCTTTGACTATGAGATGTTCCTGTCGAAGACGATGTACAATAGTCAATAAAAGAATCTTGATTCAGCAGCTCATATAAGTATGCTTTTATACTGCTATTAGTTGGCTGTAAAACGACAAACTCTGTAGAACAAATTAAATCTTCATCATTTGTCCCCCATGCAATACGTTTAATCCACGGATTTAATTTGGCTGCAAGTACATAATTATCTTTTACAATTATTTTATTACTTCTAATATTTCCTCCTTTTTCTTCATAATAACTACCTACAGTATCATAGCTTGGGAAACTAAGATGTTTGTAACTTTTATTTGGTCGTAGTTGTGGATTTACCTGTTTGATATTATTGTCATTAGTAATATCTTTCAGCATCTTAACATCCCATTTAAGAGGTATTTCTTTTTTCAACTTCTCATTCCACACCATTTTTCCGCCACTTGATTTGTAAGGCTTGCCTTCCTCATTTGGGAAGTCAAACTGCACAAACCAGTAGTCGTAAAGTTGCTTAGCAAGTGCTTCTAAATTCTGATTTATCGTTGCAACTCTTATATATTATTATAGAGTAAACAACAAATCAGAAAAACAATGAAAGAGAACATTATTCAGGCAATTGTTGCAGAAATGCAGCGCGACTTGGATTGCCGTCAGATGGCACGGTTGAAAGCTGTGCTTATCAAAGAACTGCAAAACGTTGAAATAACAGAAAAACAAGAAAGCCAAAAACAAAATCAAAAAGAAAATGCAGAACTTCTTGGTAGTTTTCTGGCAGCAAAGAAGATAGAAGGGTGTTCAGAGAAGACATTAGCATACTATCGTCATACCATCGAAAAGATGCTTTTAACGGTGTCAGTTTCGGTATGTCATGTTTCAACAGCTGACATCCGGCAATACTTGTCTGTCTACCAAGCAGACAAAGGCAGTAGCAAGGTGACTATCGATAATATGCGTCGTATTTTCTCCAGCTTCTTCGCGTGGCTTGAAGATGAAGACTATATAGCCAAAAGCCCAGTCCGCCGTATTCACAAGGTGAAGACCGACAGTCTTGTGAAAGAAGTGCTGACCGATGAGCAGTTGGAACAACTACGTGACAACTGTACAAACAGGCGTGACCTTGCCTTGATTGATTTACTGGCATCTACTGGCATTCGTGTGGGCGAACTGGTAAAGCTCAACCGCACCGATATTGATTTCCACGAAAGACAATGTGTGGTATTTGGTAAAGGCAACAAAGAACGGCCGGTTTATTTCAATGCAAGAACAAAACTCCACTTACAGCAATACCTAAACGAGCGCACAGATAACAATCCGGCTCTATTCGTTTCCCTTTCTTCTCCTTATAGCCGACTTACAATAAGTGGGGTAGAGGTAAGGATAAGAACTATTGGCAAGCGATTGGATATGCAGAAAGTCCATCCTCACAAGTTCCGTAGGACATTGGCAACCATGGCTATTGACAAAGGGATGCCCATTGAACAGGTGCAGCGTTTGTTAGGTCATGTGCGCATAGATACAACCCTTCATTATGCCATTGTAAATCAAAACAATGTTAAAATGGCTCACAAAAAGTATCTTGGATAGCTCAAACTGGCTAATATGTGGAGAAATTTTTAGTATCTTTGCGCTCAAATCGAGCGCAAATGAACGATATTAACATCATATCAACTGAAGGCTTCATACAGGTTGGCGATGGCAATAACCTGTATCAGGATGCTTGCGCAATCATTGACAGTGCCAAGCGTTATGCATATAAACAGGTTGACGAGACTCTTGTCAAGCGCAACTGGCTTCTCGGACTTCGTATTCAGCACGAAGTTTTGAAAGACAAACGAGCTGAATACGGGAAACAAGTGATAAAGGAACTCTCCAAGTCATTGACACAACGATATGGAGAAGGTTTCAAACCTGCCAACTTGTACCACTTTGTCTCCTTCTATAGCAGTTTCAGAAACATTTTCTACGCAGTGAATAGAGAATCTGAGAAGGATGAGTTTAACAACATTTTCTACGCAGTGAGTAGAAAATCTGACACTACGCCACAATATGTCGCTCCTTTGGAAATAATGAACACTGTGCGTTCAAAATCTCCAATCCGCCTTTCGTGGACTCACTATCGCATTATCCTTCAAGAGCCTACGGAAAAAGGTCGTGCATGGTATGAGAATGAGGCTGCAAAAGAAATGTGGAGTACTCGCACCCTACAACGCAATGTGTCTTCGCAGTACTACCATCGCTTGCTACAGTCACAAGACAAATCCATCGTACATGACGAGATGGTGCAGTTAACGAAACCTTTGCAAGATAAACTGGAGTATCTGAAGAACCCTGTTGTAGCTGAATTCTTAGGCTTCAAAAACAATACCAACTATTCTGAAAGCGATTTGGAACAGAGCATTATCGACCACCTTATTTCCTTCTTGATGGAGTTGGGCAAGGGCTTTGCATTTGTCGATCGCCAGAAACACATTCACACAGAGAAGGAAGACTATTATATCGATTTGGTATTTTATAATTACCACCTTCGCTGCTTCGTTCTCGTTGACTTGAAAACAACTAAACTACGTTATCAAGACGTTGGTCAGATGGATATGTATGTTAAGATGTATGATGACTTGGTACGCCCCGAAGGACATAATCCCACCATAGGCATACTGCTCTGTTCTGATACCGACGAGGACGTTGCGCATTATTCTATTCTTAACAACAACGACCAACTCTTTGCTGCCAAGTATCTCACTTACATGCCGACGCAAGAGGAACTGCGTCGTGAGATAGAACAGCAAAAGGAGTTTTTCAGATTAAACCCAAATCGGTCATTAGAAAAATAGACATGCCTAATTTCTAATGACCGATTTGGGTTAAAAGGATAATAGATAAAGAATTTGAGATAATTCTCACAGCAGACCATGGTGGTGTTCCTTCGCATGCGTGGAGAAAATTGCCCCAAAAGGAGAAATCATCTCTTTATGAAACTGGAAGCAGAGGACAACGGCATCTGATTTTCAACAATCTTACGACACAGCAGGATTTCATAGAATCACACAAAGATGTTTTAGACCAATGGAGGATTTCAGGTGACAGTGTCGTATGGAGAAATAACAAATGTTTTGGCACATCAGATTGCATTTCTCATGGTGGTAGCCATGTATTGGAAATGCTGGTGCCGTTAGCAACATTAAAAAAAACAAGTTTAATGGAAGCGACAATAGGAATAAACCAAAGAATACCCATTGAGGCAATAGAACTGGCAATAAAGGCAGTTTTGAATGGCAGCTACGACAACGACTATGCTGCCGAGTTGGCCCGTATGGAGTATAGTGGAGAGAACAGAATAAAGAAAGCTGTCAATATAATCAGCCGATTGAGCAAGAACAATACGTTGATGTCTTTCCTACAGGAGAACCAAAGCAAAGTGATGACAGCCTTGAAATATCCAGATGACAAGGGTTTGATTTGCATTTCGATGGTCAATACTGCTTATCCTTTTTGCTACGAT